>NZ_JAKMZC010000018.1:0-104399 GCF_029890535.1 Vibrio sp. S/42/10
GAGTGGGCTTGTAGTTTATATTTTCATAACCAAAGATTATAAAATAAAAATATATGAATTATTAATACATCAAACAATAATGACAAATCGGGTTTTACTTGGTAAATATTTCATCTGTATTTACATCAAGATAAATTTTATTTTCAAGAGAGAGACCACCGCAATAAATAAAATAGACGTCTCGGTCAATGTACCTTACAGACTTAACCCAACCACCTAGCTCTTCAAAGTCACTTGGATCGCATTCTCCTTCAAAGATCAACTTAGCTACCGTGCTTCGAAATTTCTCGCGATGTAGCTTCAGATCATCAGATTTAATCAAGTAAGAATCCAAAATCTCTTTCCTTTCTTGATCAGAAATAATCACTTCGTCATTAGACAGCCCAGACATTAAAATCCATTCTGCAATCTGAGGCCCGCCCTCTTTTAGAACAATGTAATCTGAAATTCTGGCCCATTCACCTTGTTTCTCAAGTACCTCAACTTTTTCACCTTTATAGAGGTAATCCGTTATCAAACCATCAATTTCCGGTTGTTCTAGTACTTCAAGTTTTCTGTCTAGAACGTAAAACTCTGTCTGATCTGGCTCAGGTTTAAGGTCCACTATAGGTACTAGATCAGATTCAGATTGTTGAGCCACATCTTCAATTGGCTCTTCGGTTTTTTCTGGTGGTGTTGAGTCTTTTTTCATAACGAGGAAATAGTAAGCTGCACCTCCTCCGCCCAACATTAGTAATATAAGTGAAGCGATCAGCGCTTTTTTCATCAAATCCACCAGCTCTTCCGTTTTAGGTATACCTCAGTGTACATCAACTCCAGTCACCACTCATCTATACTCTCTATAGTGAACATAGTAAGTAGAGGAAAGTCATGAGTTTTCGGATTAAGCTTCTAATGGTCAGTATATCTTTAAGCACAAATGTAGTTTCAGCACACCATTGTGACCAAGAAACTTGGCGAACCCTTTTGAATCGTCAAATCTCAACTGAAGGTCGTTACAATCAATACACTAAAGAATTTAATCAAGCCCTCTCTAGTTATGAATCACAAACCTTACTCTCAAAACATTTCACGGAAAAGCAGGTCATTGAGCTTTGGGTAAAGTACGAAGATAGATTTAATGTGCAGCTCAAAAATCATATGAATACCGCTTATCAAGTATCTGAAGCATTACTAAAACAGGCATACGTCGTCTCTACTGAATTGGATGAAACTCAATCTTTGGTAAGTTCGTGGCAGTCTATGGCCAAGCATTGCGAACGCTCAAAGTTACCCCGACAAACTGAGAGTGCATCGTTACATGTGGTAGGTTCACAATCCCTTGCAAGAGATATAAACACGCTAAGTGGTAAGTTTCGTCAGCTATCTTCCCGATACCATAACGAAGCGACTATGATCGATGCCGCACGCCATGACAAAGTTTCAAGTGGAGATGGGTTGTAGTGAAACACTGTTTATATATCAACGTCTGCAGTTCTAAGTTAGCGCTTTAAGCATTCAGATAAATAGTAAATCAACGCCTTATCAATAAGTTGTAAACATATTGTTTTAACTATCAACAATAAAGTTCAATTTACGACCAATACAAGCGCTTATGTGAGATATTCATCACAAAATACATTTACAAACGCCAGAAAATTGTTATCATGAAACTTCATATAACTTAATAACAAGAAACATTTTGGCTAGGTAATATGCAAAAAACTATGGCTTTCAACTGCTTGAGTAACACGGAAGGAACTGCAGAGATAAGAGGTAAACTTTTATCTGTCGCTAAACACATGGAAGAGTTCGGTTCAGTAAGTGAGCTAGAGCTATGTAAGATATTTGGAGAGACAATTTGGAATGATGGTGTAGATTATCATTCACATGCTTTTTCATTCAGAATAAATATACAAACTGGGGATTGTTCAATCTCTAACTTTAAATATCACTAGTTTTGCACCTATTATATACGGAGTACCTTTAACGAGGTGCTCCGTTTTTTATTGCCCACGTGATTTCAGTTCGTAAATGGTCAGCAACGTTAAAGTTTCAATAACAAGCCATTTCGTTTTCAGCTCACTTCCACCGCTATGTAAATCTAACCTCTCAGGTCTATGCAAGCTTAATCGGCGTAAATGGGAAGCGGCGCGTTGCCCTTCACTTGCCTTATTGCAAGATGGGTATGTATGTCTTTTACGTTGGAGAGTCGTTGAAGTTTTCTGGTAAATGCCTCGTAAGCCATGAGGTTTGGACTGACAACTTCTAATAGATAGTCATAAGCACCAGACACTACGTGACAACTTATCACTTCTTCCATGTCTACAATTGCACCCTCAAATTTATCAATCGAGACTTCTTGATGGTTGTTTAAACTTACTTCAACGAACACACTCATTGCAATACCAACGTGCTCTCGCGACAAGCTCACACGATAACCATCGATTATTCCTTTTTCTTCTAGTCTTTTGATACGCCTCGCGCACGGCGAAGCCGATAAACCAACCTCATCCGCCAGTTCAGCCGTCGTTAACCTGCCATCTTTTTGCAGCAACTCAAGAAGGTGTCTATCAATTCTATCCATTGTAAATGCCGATAATTAGCCAAATTCATCAATATTTACCTACATCTTAGCAGAAATCATCAAACCCAACTTAAATTCGAACGTAATTTGCCAACTAGAGGCACGAACTCTCCTCCATAATGAACCATCATCCACTTTCTGTGTTTACTATGAAGCTTGGTTATCTATCTATTACTGTCACTTTGCTCATCTGGGCGAGCTTTTTCCTTTCACTTAAAGGCGGCGCAAATTCAGAGCTAACACCAGCAGATATTGCACTGACCCGATTCCTCATTCCGGCATTGGTATTATTACCCTTAGTGTGGAAAGCGCGTTATGCAGTGGCAGCGGTGCCCAATCATTATTTAGTAGGCATGTTTGTGGGTAGTGGTTTGCCCTACTTACTCGTTGCGGGCACAGCCATGCAATTTGTACCTGTCTCACATGGTAGTGCTTTGGTTCCAGGTACGCTCCCTTTGTTCGTAACAGGGATTGCGGTGCTCTTTTTTAAGCAACCGCTTAGCCGACACCGTGTCGTTGGTTTGGGTCTTGTTTTACTCGGGATATTGTTGTTTCTAGGAAATAGCTTAAGCAGCTTCAACTTTGAATACACCAAAGGTCACTTGTTGTTTTTGTGTGGCAGCTTAATGTGGGCGACTTTTACCATCTCAGCACGTGTTGCCAATCTTAATGCGCTTGTGAGTGCGGGTTTCATTTCATTCTGTTCCATCTTGCTGTTGCTGGTCCTTATCCTTACAGGAACCCTCCCTAGCCATTTAATGAGTACACCAATTGCTCAATGGCCAGTCACAGAGCTTGCCGTGCATTCAGCGGTACAAGGCGTTGGTGCAGGTTTAATCGCGGCTTTCACTTATTTGTATGCTGTAAACACGTTAGGGGCAGAACGTTCAGCAGCATTTGGCAGTGCAACTCCGGCCATAGCAACTTTGTTGGCGATCCCACTGTTCAACGAGATTCCGGATATCATGACTTGGTTAGCACTTGGTTCAATTTGTATCGGTAGCTTGGTCGCGAGCAACATTTTCATGAGAAACGACCAGTCTATGCAGTATCAACCGCCAAGCCATAGCAAAGCCTGATGCTGCGTTCCAACCTAAATACAGTTACCCTAAACATCAATTTTAGGGCTTGTAGTACACAGATAAGCCTACAAACGTAGGCTTATCTAAAATCTCCTTTTTCTGAGCTCGCTTCTCCATTAAACTGTCCGACCTTTTTGCTGATCCAAGAGAACACCATGCAACGCGATTACACTTTAACTTGCTTAAACAACATGCCTCGTGAAGAACTAGAAGAATTTAGTTTAAGAATGATTCATCGCCTTGTCCCTGAAGATGCAATGACGGAATTATTTACGTTTGAGCAGGAAGAAGTGACCAGTGAAGAGCGTATGCAATCAGCAAAATTTGATGCGATGCTTCGAATGACCGCAATCGCGCTGAGTGAGGTCAACCTTGCATTTAGCGAGTCAGATAACTCACAACAGAACATCGAGCGAATGACCCGTCTACTACTTTGGCACTTTTATGCGATGTCGTTTAATCTTGAGCAAGCCATCAGCCTTGAAACTCACTGTGAAAAAGTCGAGAAGATTTTATTGAAAGCACCGACAGAAGCGTTTGGTTGGGTAAAAGAACTAACAGAGCTACTTCACTTCTACGCTAAAGTTAATGACGACAAAGAAAACGCATAGACTCGAATATATCTCAACCGAAGGCAGACAGAACTATACCGAAGGCAAGTAAAAACTTTGCTGAAATGAGTTCTCTGCCTTTGTTGTTTCTAACACACTGTGGTGTAGCATCAATATCGACTGAGCGATTTTAGTCCCAATACCCAACGATCCATTAGGTGCTTCCAACTCAATCTCATTGTGTATAACCACTTTCACCCGTTTTGAATCAGCTTCGAGACCAACATTCATCGATACCGGCGTCCCACTTGGGCTATGCCTTAATGCATTATCTAACAAATTCAAGATCAACCTCTCAAGTAGTTCACTGTCACCTACAGCCTTAGTCCCATCTGGTATCTCAATATTGAGCTGCACATTTTTCTGCAAGTATTGGCTTTGTATTGTCTCTAAGCACTCTCCCACCAACTCATTGATGTCAATTGAAGCATAATGATAAGTAGGCACGGGATTATCAAGCTTGGCACTATCTAACAGAGAATGCAGCTGTTGCGATAACTTGTTGCCGTTACGGTAAGCAACATCGATCAGTCGGTCCGATTGCGGATTTTGAATCTTCCACGTCTCTAAATAACCAAGCACACTCGAAAGTGGTGTTTTCAAATCGTGACTGAGCTGTAATAAGCTTTGTCTACGATGCGAGGATTGGTATTCAAGCTGCAAGAATTGTTGTTGAATGTGTTTCGCCATCAATTGATAAGAGCGTGCTATGGGCACTAATTCTGGTACTTGGTGTGTGAAATTAGGTTCTAACCTAAAGTCTTGTTCAGCTTGTTGCTGCAATTTATTGGTTACCACCTCTATTGGGTTCAACAAGCTGCGTTTCACTAACAGATACGCACCAATTGCAAAGCCCAAGATAGAAACCAGCACAAGCCCTGCTAGCGCGATATATGGCGTATCAACCTGGGAATTAGTAATTACAGTATGGCGATTACTTCCAATAACCACATACAAATAGCCGACAGTAGAACCAAGCTCTTCAATCGCCGCAACAGAAAAGACTTTAGGTGACTCGGGGTTAATCGGGTCCTCTCCCAAGATAGGATAAGCCCCTTCATTTAAAAACTGTTGGATAGGCGCTAAATCGATTTGGCTCGATAATTGGGTACCTTCAGGCGCAGCATGTGTGGTGATATTGCCCTGACTATCAAGAAAATAGATGTCGAAATCCGGACCTATCAACATTAAGGTGTGAAAGATTGATTTGAGCGCTTGAGGATTATAATCAGTGCCAATCATCAGTGGATTATCGTCACGCATATGCACCGCCAGATCTTTATGTAGGCTCTGCTTGGTTCTTTGTTCAATAGTCTCTTTTTGCCAATGATAAGTGTACGCAATGACCACACTCACCAGAAGAAACCATAGACTTGTAAACAGTACTAAGCGCGATTTAAAACTCATGATTCCTCCTTGTAAACTCTGGATATTCTTTCTTGTTCGTTAACCTAAACAAGCTTATTGAATGCTATGATTTTGACTCAAACTTATACCCAACGCCCCAAACGGTTTTGATAAAATCATCATCGCTATTAGGCGTGGCAAGTTTGGTTCTTAGGCGATTAACCGTACTACACACTGTGTGGTGATAACCGGAATGATGAGTATTCCAAACATAGTCAAGTAGCTCATCTTTACTGTATACGCGTCCCGGTCGTGTGGCTAAAAAATGAAGTAAGGTAAATTCTGTTGCAGTCAATGGGACATCTTGATTATTAAGTGAAACCTGATGGCGCTCTGGTTGAATAGTGAGGCCACCAAAGCTCATAACCAATTCTATGGTTGAAGTATCTTGAACCGTTGATTCAGCATGGCTTAAGCGACGCAGTACATTCCTAACTCGAGCTTGAAACTCCAGCACACTAAATGGTTTAGTGATGTAATCATCAACACCAGCTTCTAAACCCGACACCTTGTCTAGTTCCGAGTCTCTTGCCGTTAGCATCAATACAGGTGTCCAGTCCTCTTGTTGGCGCAGCAGGCGACAAAAATCGAGGCCATCACCGTCAGGTAAGCCTCGGTCAAGCACAATCAAATCAAACTGACCTCCTTTATACAACGCTTGAGCCTTTGCGATCAAATTAGCTCTGACCACATCATGACCTTGAAATTTAAGATGCATCTGCACCAGTTCTGCCAAGTCATCATCGTCTTCAACCAACAATATGTTTGCCATCAAATTTACCGCAGCACTATTCATGATCCCTGCTCTATTTGGATTTTGCCCACATAAAACTGACCGGAACAGAGCAGGAATTCTTTCATTGCACCTTCAAGTCAATTACTCAGTTCGAGTAATTGTGATTCTTGCGCCTGGGTTAAGGAAACGATGGTTGCCACTTAGTGCCGACGTCGTCAGGCCATCATCTTGGCTTATAATGCCTGCGTGGAAGCTCACTACATCCGTGTCATTTCTTGTGGTGTTAAAGCCTTCACCACCGCCGGCAGGTCCCGGAATGGTTGCAGCAAGCTCGTCGTTCAATTCAGTCCCCGAATCCCAAACATTCATGTTCATAACGAAGGTGTCACCCACGGCTAATGACTTAAGCGACAAACCGGATTCACCAACAAACGCATCATTGGTGTTAACCAACATTGAAGCCACAGAGAGGTAGTCTTCTTGGTTAGGTTCAACACGGATTGAAACAGTGTCGCTTTCACCAGAAAGAATCAAACCATTACCAGAGATGCCTTGATAAACGTTGGCGTCACTGTCACTGAGCGCAATCAACTGTGCATTGCTACCCCCTTCGGCTAAGTATTCAAGTTCGACCGAGGTACTTTGCCCTACTTCAAATAACTCGAAACTATTATTGTGAGTCAGCACCGCAAGTGGAGACATAGGTTGATTTGGCGTGAGGTTAGTGACACTTACATCATATCGGTAGTAATCGTCGCCATCGTCCGGACAGCCAGCTAAGACGGCGACAGATGCAGCGATAAACAAAATTCTAGCTTTCATAGATCCCCCTTACTTCACAACAATAGTGATGGTTGCGACAGGGTTTAACCAACGATGACTACTGCTATCGAGGTCACTGATACCACCCGCCGCATCACTATCACCAATGTTACCCGGATGAATATGAACCTTAGCGTTTGACACCGCAGTTTCTACACCAGTACCACCAGCACCAAAGGTAATAAATGGAGGGTTTGGCATACTGCCTGCCAATTCATCGTTCGCTTCAGTACCCGCATCATAACCGTTGAGCGTTGCTTTGTAAGTGCCAGCTTGAGTTGGGATCTTCCAGCTATCTAAACCCACAAAACCATCATTAGTCGGTAATAGCATTGCGCCTAGCGACAGGTAAGCTAAGTTGCCAGTATCAATATCAAATGTCGTTGCAACACCTGGATCAAGAATACCTGTTGCAGGGTCCTCAACCACTACACCACCCGCATTAGCAATTAAGCTAGATAGGCCTGAAATAGCGCCGCCTTCTGCCATAGCTTCTAATTCCGAAGAAGCCGTTTCACCCGTTCTAAACATGAACAAGCTAGAGTCATGAGCTGCTGCCAAGATAGGCGTAAAGTAGATCCCTTTCGTGGCATTGGTAACGGTCACCTCAAGCTGTGCCGCCTGAACTTGACTTGTTCCAAGCGCCAACATAGCTGAGCTGATCACTAAGCTGATTTGAGTGCGTTTATTCATTTTGATTCCATCCTTTATCGAGTCCTATCGTTGCCAACAAAACGAATAACAGCCAGATACCGTTACCTTTGCCAGAACGAACTGTGGTGTTGTTAACTCTAAGAATGACGTTCAAATCTATCAGCAACTTCATTGAATTCTCATAAAACTATCACAAGTTTCTTCAAACTTCTTACTATGCAGAAAGACAGGCATAAGAGACTGATATATATAGAAACTCTCGTTATAAAAATGAGAATTACACAAGGAGTCATGCTTCAAGAATAGCGCAGACCAAACGCAAAAAGGCCCAGTCGATATACCGACTGGGCCTTTCTGTGATGTACAAAGCTTCTCTCAGGAAAGCTCTATTCGCTTCCAACTGAGCTCGCCGAACAACACCACTTTAGAATGCGTAGTTTGCGTCAACAAGTTCGCTTACTTCAACTTTGCTTACTTCTGCGCGAGCTTCAAGCCACTGCGCTACTTGCAGTTGCTCTGCTTCTGTCACTGAACGGTAGCGCTCAATAGAACATAAGAAACCTTCGAACAGCTCTAAACCACCGCCACCAAAGCAAAGGCCAATGCTATCAATGAAATCGATAAATTCATCGATGAACACATCGTATTGGTCAAAATCAGCAATCGAAGTCGTGCAGCTTACTTCAAAACCTAAAATAGCGAACTCACCTAGGTATAACTTCTTGCGTAGGCGACGATTTTTGTTTTCGATTTTATCTAATTTCATAACTGTCTCTCTTTTCGTTTAATAGAGCATTTATACACAGTTCCTAGCTAATCCCCAAGAGTTTTGTATTACACAATAGCCTTAACGGCAAAAATCGTGCTACAGAAACAAAACCTTAATCAAAACTATAAAAACTTGTCACTTAACTGCTTCACGATTGGTCACACATTGACCCAAGTTATTAACTCATTCGTTGATAGCTGGGTTACTCATGAATAACAAACAATAAAGTCAGCCAACAGGAAGCAGTAGCGATGAGCAAGGAAACATTTAATAGCACTCGTTTCAACAAGAGCAAAAACAAACCTTTCGAAGAAGTATTAGACGCCAACCTATCAAGAAGAAACGTATTGAAAGGCGGTTTGGGTATCAGCGCAATGACAGCCTTTGGTGCATTTGGACTTTCCGGGTGTAACTCTTCTAGTCCAAATGCTTCTGTCGGTAATGGTTCAGGCGCCTCAAGTGCTGTACTGAACTTTGATTCGATTCCGGGTTCACTTACCGATGCGGTTTCCGTTCCACAAGGGTATGTTGCACAAGTTTTAGTTCCATGGGGAACACCTCTAAACGCACAGGGCAGCTCATGGAAAGATGACGGCAGTAATACGAGCACCGATCAGCTCAATGCGCTAGGCATGCATCACGATGGTATGCACTTTTTCCCGCTAGACGACAGTGATACTGATGGCTTGCTATGTATTAACCACGAGTACATAGATACTTCCGCACTGCACCCCAGCGGCCCGACGATTGTGGGTGGTGTTCGCACTATCGTCGATGAAGTTCGTAAAGAAATTAACGCTCATGGTGTATCTGTCGTACGAATTCAACTTGAAGACAATATGTGGACACTGGTCGATAATGATCCACTCAACCGTCGTTATACTGGTGCAACGGTCATGGACCTATCGGGACCTGTTGCGAACACAGAGTTGACCGTAACCCGCTTCTCACAAGATGGCAGCCAAGCTCGCGGTACACTAAACAACTGTGGAAATGGTTTTACTCCTTGGGGCACTTATCTAACGTGTGAAGAAAACTGGCCAGGGTACTTTGTGAATACTGGCATTCGAACTGAAGAACAAAACCGTATTGGTATCGATGATCAAAACACACGTTACTTATGGGAAACTTTGGCAGGTAATGCAGAAGAACGTTTGGATGAATTTACTCGATTTGACGTAGAACCGACCGGCACAAGTTCAATTGACGATTACCGTAATGAAGCAAATGGTCACGGTTATATTGTTGAAATTGACCCATATACGCAAAACTCTCGTGCCAAAAAGCGTACTGCCCTAGGTCGTTTCCGTCATGAAGGTTGTACTTTTGGTAAGCTTGAAGAAGGTCAACCAGTGGTGTTCTACTCTGGTCACGACTCTCGCTTTGAGTACCTATATAAGTTTGAATCAACAGCCAACTGGGACCCAGCAGATGCAAACCCTTCAAATCGCTTGACAGCTGGTGATAAATACATGGATGAAGGTACGTTGTACGTGGCGCGCTTCAACGAAGACAGCACCGGTACTTGGCTGCCGCTAACACTAGAAAGTACCACTGTTTCTGGAGGTACACTGGCGGACAACTTTAACTCGTTAGCAGAAATAATCCTAAACACGGCAGGTGCCGCCGACCTTGTTGGAGCCACTCCAATGGATCGTCCGGAGTGGTGTACAGTAGACCCATACACTGGTTCTGTATATCTAACGTTAACCAACAACACTTCTCGTACCGATGAAACAAACGCAGCAAACCCACGTTTGAACAACAAATTTGGTCATGTGATTCGTTGGGATGAGAGTGAAGCTGCATCAGACTTTACATGGGATATTTTTGTGTTCGGTTCACCAGCCAATGGTGATGCAGACACTAACCGTTCAAGTTTGACTGACATGAACCAATTTGCAAGTCCGGACGGCTTAGCGTTTGATCCCCGCGGTATTTTGTGGATTCAAACCGATAACGGTGCAGACGAAGTTACGTCTTATACTAATGATCAAATGCTCGCAGTCGTACCATCAAAGCTGACAGATGAAAATGGCACTCAAGAAGTGGTTGGTGCCGATAATCAAGCAGAGCTCAAGCGCTTCTTTGTTGGCCCTAACGGTTGTGAAGTAACAGGCTTTACCATCAGCCCAGATTATAAGTCATTATTTGTAAACATTCAGCACCCTGGCAACTGGCCATACAGCACCGATGCAGCAGAAGAAACTCCATCAGGAGTTTCAGTTCGCCCAAGAGCATCTACAGTTGTGATTCGTCGTGAAGACGGCGGTGAAATCGCGGTTTAATAAGCAAATCTAGCTAAGATCAGTAACCTTACTGTTATCTAGCTTCTGTTCGCTAGCTAAATCAAATCAAAAAGAGCGATAAGGCTAAATACCCTATCGCTCTTTTTATATTCTATGAACTAGCTAACCCGTTGAGCATCGTTAGCTAACCAGAATTAGCTCACAAACAACCACACGCCAACGCCCATCATTAACGTACCAGCAATACGGTTCATCAACTTAACGTTATCGGCTTTACCCAGCATATGTTTTAGGCTCTTACCACCTGTCGCATACAAGGTCATGCAGACAAATTCAGAAACGAGAATAATAGAAACAAGAATAAACAACTGAGGCGCCAAATCGACATTACTATTAATGAAAGGAGGCAGTAATGAAATCATGAACGCCCAACCTTTCGGGTTGGCAATTGCTGTCACGAAACCTTGTACCACAAGGTCCCAATCATTGTTCACTTCAGTTGTTTGATTATCAGTACTGATCGCCAACTTGCCTCTTGAACGCCACATCTGAACACCCAAATAGAACAAGTAGCTTGCACCCACAAATTTGAAGGCCGTAAATAACCATGGATAATTAAGCATAATAGAAGCAATACCCAGCACCGCTGCGACAGAAACCACAGCGACACCGGCCAGTTCACCGATCATCATCCATAATGTACGTTTGTAACCAATGCTCATACCCAATGTCAAAGCTAAGGTCATACACATCCCAGGCGTAATTGATACGAAGAAAAACGTGGGAATAAAAGCCCAAAGTAGTGCGCTATCCATATTATTACCTATCGACTTATTTTTATTTAATGGTTCTTGTTTCTTGATCGGGCTTGAAATGAAGCGAGGTTGAAACGAAGTAGTAATGACAATAAACAATCTTACTAAAAATACAAACGAAAAGAGCCACATAACAGTGGCTCTATTCAACACCAACCGTAATTACTTACGACGGTTTTTAATTCGCTTCATCATAGTCAAACGACGCTCAGCACTTGCTTGATCTTGAGGCTCTTCGCTCGCGTTGTTCTTGCGACCCTGACGGTTTTTGTAAGCCGATTTTGTGTTCAACTTCTCAATGTAAGCATCACGTTTCTTCGGTTCATAACCTGGTTGTTCGACACGGCGAATACGTTGTTGAATAAGTGTTTCAACTTGAACAACAGTCAACTCTTCTTCGCGGTTAACGAAAGAGATTGCATGACCTTGTTTACCAGCGCGGCCTGTACGACCAATACGGTGAACGTAATCTTCCGCTAGGAAAGGCATGTCGTAATTAATTACGTGTGGCAAGTCTTCAATATCAAGGCCGCGGGCTGCAACATCGGTTGCTACCATTACACGAGCTCTGCCTTCTTTAAAGTCATCTAATGCACGACGACGAGCACTTTGCGCTTTATCACCGTGGCAAAGAACCGCTTTGATACCATCTAACTTAAGTTCTTTAACTACGTCATTCGCTGTTTCTTTGTAGTTCACAAACACAAGTACTTGGCGCCAGTTTTTACGACCAATCAGTTCAGAAAGCAGTTCTGTTTTACGTTCTTGATCCACTGGATAAACCACGTGGCCCACCGTGGCGGCCGTTGAGTTTTCACGTTCAACACTGATGCGCTTTGGTTTACGTAGAATATCAACTGAAAGTTGGTTTAACTGAGTTGATGTTGTTGCCGAGAACATCATGATTTGTGGAGACGTTTCTACATCCAACATGATCTTACGAACGGCATTGATGAAGCCCATATCGAGGATTCGGTCAGCTTCATCAAACACTAGGAACTCTAGATTAGCAATCGACACGTTACCCGCTTCTAAGTGCTCTTCTAAACGGCCTGGTGTTGCAACCAGAATATCAACACCCAGTTCTAATTGACGAACCTGTGAAGACATTTTGTTACCACCATAAACCGCAGCAACGCTTAGTTCAGTGTATTTCACGTAGTCTTTAATGTTTTGAGCGATCTGTGCAGCAAGCTCACGAGTTGGCGCTAGAATAAGTCCACGAGCCGTGCCACGAGAGGCTTTTTTATCACTGTTCAATAGATGCTGAATAACAGGCAATGAGAATGCCGCTGTTTTACCCGTACCGGTTTGAGCAGTAGCAAAAATATCATGGCCTTTACGAGCCATTGGAATCGCTTTTTGTTGAATTGGAGTGAGTTTTTCATAACCACACTCAGTCAACGCTTTGACTAATTCAGGAGCAAAACCTTGAGAAGAAAATGACATTGTTACGGGTTCCTTAAGCAGACAGCCTACATTCTTATTTCAGCCGAGCACTATAAAGTAATTAGAGTGATTTATCTCACATTTATCGTGATATAACGCAAACTTTCTCATTTAATCGGGTGTTTACCTCACCATCCGCGAAGCAAACACCAGAATCATCATTCCAAACAGGATAATTGGGCTATTTGATACCACACAACTTGAGTAGAATCTGCTCGAGATCACCCCAAGGCATTAACTGCGAATCGATCACTTCCAGTCGGGATTCAAAGCCATCAAGGGAAATTTCATTCACTGATACTACTTGATTCGCGACGTTAAACGCATAGCAGCCTTGATTAGTATTCACGACAGCTTTTACACGCTCAGCCGTCAGATCCGACAGCATTGAGAACAGCGCATCGAAATCAAATTTATGCTCTGCACCAAACAGCCAGCCACAACTAAAGTAACCCTGCCCTTTGTTCTCTTTTCGAATGAACGCTTCACCGGGAGGAAGTAGGAATTGAGGTTCTTGTTCGGCGTGATCATGATGGTGCGATTCAATATGAGATGAAGCACTGCCGTGTACTCTTTCGATATCTAACACTTCCAAAGGCACTTCACCATCATGGATTAACTTGTGGAACACTTTTGATGGCGATTGGTTAGTGACCCAGTCATTAAATACATCGATATCTTCAGAATGCACTAAGTCAACCTTAGTGCCTAAAATCACATCAGCACTGCCTAGCTGATCGTTAAAGTTCTGATTCAAGGTGTACTTTTCATTAGATAGATTTCGTGGGTCAACCAAACCAAGCGTCGCTTTTAAATCAACATACGGTGTGTATTGTTCTGAAGTCAGCGTAGCAATAACCTGCTTAGGGTGGCCAAGTCCTGTTGGCTCAATCAACAAGCGATCAGGTTTCTGACGAAGCAAAGCGTTGATACCCACCGACATTGGAACGCCAGCCGTACAACACATACAACCACCTGGCACTTCTTTAATTAAAGCCCCTTGATCTGTCATCAATGCCCCATCAATACCGATTTCCCCGAACTCATTAACCAGAACAGCCCAGCTTTCATTTTCAGGTTTATTTTTTAGCAGGTTCAAAATAGCGGTTGTCTTACCAACACCCAGAAAACCCGTGATTATGTTTGTAGGAACTTTTTTGGTCATATCAGTCCTCCTTTTTTAGGGAGTATATACTCAATTAACGAAAAGTTGACCCCAATCGCTTGTTTATACTGAGAATGATTTATAGAGGAATGATAATTAATAGAATGGCAAGGGATAAGCAGGAGAGATTAAAAGCGGGAATGGATGATCCAGACGAACTAAAGGCGTACTTCATCAGTACGCCTCACCCTCGTTACTCAATCGTGAGTTCGCGAATCAGGAAGCCTTAAATATCGACCTGAACAATTAACGAGGAACTAAAACTTTATTTCTGAATCCATCCAAATTGTGTGTAAAACCTCACTTCTCCTTGCGGTTTGTTATGTTGCTTTACGATTTAACTATGGTTCATTTTTGGGGATATTCAAGCCACCGCCAGATAATCGATCAAAATTGTGACGGTGATACCACTATTACCCATAGATTCCATAAATGGAATGAACGCACTCCATAAATGAAATTCAACTTTTCATCTTTATTACTATAGGATATGAATAGGAAGCGTATAATTCATAACAGCCCCGCCTTATCGACACAGGAACCTAACCTCAATGACCAGAAGAGAGAAAATTAAGCAGTCCTTACTCGCAAAAATGCCAAGGGATGCTATCAACCAATTTCTCTCTAGAGACAAAACACCCGCTTCTGTCCTCTTTCTTTCTTGTATCGTTGGCGTGCTTGCTGGGGTTGTTGGCACCTATTTCGAAGTAGCTGTTCATTTCATTTCAGAAACTCGTACCGATTGGCTAAAAGATGAAATTACCAATTTTGTTCCTCTTTGGTTAGCCGCTTTTATTATCAGTGCAGCATTCGCTTTTATTGGATATTTCCTTGTACATCGCTTTGCTCCAGAAGCCGCAGGTTCAGGTATACCTGAAATTGAAGGTGCTATGGACGGAATGCGTCCTGTTCGATGGTGGCGAGTATTGCCAGTCAAATTCTTTGGAGGTATGGGAGCACTAGGTTCAGGTATGGTTTTAGGCCGTGAAGGGCCGACTGTTCAAATGGGCGGCAGTATTGGTCGTATGGTAACTGATATTTTTCGCGTCAAAGATGATGATACTCAACACTCGCTGCTTGCTTCAGGAGCGGCTGGTGGTTTAGCTGCAGCATTCAATGCGCCACTAGCGGGAATCATGTTCGTCGTCGAAGAGATGAGACCCCAATTCCGCTACTCGCTCATTTCGATCAAAGCAGTGATCATCTCTGCTATTTCAGCCAATATTGTTTTTCGTTCCATCAATGGACAATCGGCCGTTATCACGATGCCTCAATATCAACCACCGGAATTAAATGCGCTTTGGTTGTTCTTGTTATTAGGCGTATTGTTCGGTTTGTTTGGCGTAATTTTCAATAAACTGATCACGCTGTCGCAAGACTTATTTGTTGCGATACACAAAAATGACCGCAAACGCTATTTAATCACCGGCACCCTGCTTGGTGGCTGCTTTGGCTTGTTACTGCTTTACATACCTGAATTAACAGGCGGTGGTATTGGTATCATCCCGAATATCACTAATGGTGGTTACAGTGCAAACGTACTGCTGCTGATCTTTTTAGGACGTGTTATCACCACCCTACTTTGCTTCGGTTCAGGTGCTCCGGGCGGCATCTTTGCACCGATGCTCGCACTAGGTACACTCTTTGGTTACGCCTTTGGGCTTACTACAGCAGCATTCTTCCCAGAACTGAATATTGAACCGGGTATGTTTGCGATTGCAGGTATGGGAGCTTTGTTTGCTGCTACGGTACGAGCACCCATTACAGGTATACTATTGGTTATTGAAATGACCAATAACTACTATCTTATTCTACCGTTGATCATCACTTGCTTAGGGGCAGTTATCATTGCTCAAATGCTAGGTGGGCAGCCAATTTACAGTCAATTACTTAACCGTACGCTGAAAAACGAGAAGCTCAGACAGCAAGATCTCCCACAGCAAGATGAAGCACGTTAGCGACATTGTATGCATTACATCTCTGTGATAGGTCAGTACAAAAAGTTAGCTAATTACAAATAACTCAAGAAATAAAGCACACTTTCCCCGTGCTTAATGTCCCGATTCCGCATCAAAATCAAAAAAGCAAACGTTAAACTTGCTATCATCCACTCAAAATTATTTGAGTGCTCTTAACATCTATTGATGGCATAACTGAACGTTCTAGCTAGAACAGACATTCGATAATTCACTCAAATACTATAAATACCTCACATTCTATAAATTATTAAGTTGGAGCAAGTCGTTGAACTGGAGAAGATTAACCCAGGTAAAAAATGTGCCGCCATCTCAGGCGTCTTTAGCACTTGGAGTAATTGGACTAGGACAAGCATGGGCTTTATATGTCCCAGGCATTGGTGAAATCATTCGCCCTTACCTAGCTTCATTTGGCGCACTATTATTGCTGCCCGTTTTATTTCGTTACCTAACGAGTTTAAACACTTTCTTAAATGATATACGCCATCCCTTAAGTGGTAGTTTGATGGCACCAATGAGCATGGCGCTTCTTATCCTGTGTGATTATTTAGCCGAGATCTCTGCAGTCATTGCTTACCCCGTCTGGTTCTGCGCGTTGTTGTTGCACTTTACAATGATGGTATTGTTCTTTAGTTTCCAGATCATCAATTTCAAAATGTCGAACATTGTACCAAGTTGGTTTCTGTATCCGGTGGGCTTGATAAGCAGTTCGTTAGCGGGCACACAATTTGGACACACCGTCTTTTCAGAAACACTTGCAGCCACTTGTATTGGCATCTATTTTCTTATGCTGCCAGTGGTATTGTACCGCTTAGTATTCGAAGGAAATCTACCCCGGCGAGCAAGGCCAACACTGGCCATTATGGCGGCTCCGGTGAACCTGTCTTTAGCCGCTTACTTGGTAAATTTCGACAATCCAGACCCGATTCTTACTGGCGCGTTGGCAGGCATTGCTATCACGATGACTTTACTCATTTACTTATGCTACATCCGATTAATGCGCCTAAAGTTCCAGCCTTCGATTGCTGCCGTCACCTTCCCTTCCGTTATCAGCGCGATAGCTATGCACCGCCTAACTACGTTTTTCGGCGCTGAATATCCACAATGGTATTGGCTGCATAAATTCGGTTTCTTTGAACTGACCATCGCAACCATCTTAGTGATTTGGGTTGCAGGCGGTTACGTGAAAATGTACTGGCCAGAGTTTTTTGATGCTGAATATATGTCTAAGAAGATCAAGCGCCTTTAAAGCTAAACCAAGTAAAATACGGAGCGCGTATCACCACGGATACTCGCACCGTAAGCACATGAGAAACTTATATGCTGGCTATTGGCTAGTTGGTGTTAGATGTTATGCTCCAACCAATAACGTCAATAACCTGTTTACCTTATTAATCGATCAATGCACCCTCTTCGTCAAAGAATGGGTAAGGTCCATCGCTATCATCAATGTAACTGATATGAGAAACGACTGTCCGACCTTTTACCGTTAGCAATTGAATCGCTTTTGGTTCCAGCGAAAATGACGAACATGCGTTCGGATCTAAATCGAGTGTCACTGAATGACTGTGAGATGGCCCAACCCAAACTGGAATTGAATTCCAAACGGCAGTAATAGGTCGATGTAGATGACCTGCGCAGATACCAGTCACATTGCCATATCTTTTAAGGACATCATATAATTCATCACTGTTTTGCAAATTCTGGACATCCATGTGATTAAGGCCAACTTCCATAGGGGGATGATGGATAAATAACATCGCTGGCTTAGTTGAATTTTTAGTCAAAACAGAATCAAGCCACTCCAGTGTTTCTGTTGTTAAATAACCATATGGCTTGCCAATTACAGATGAGTCCAGTCCTACTAATATCAATTCATCTTTCTCGGCCACAAAATTGCAATATTGCGGATGATCAAAGGATACAAGATTCGATAACCCATCACGTAAATTATGCCTATCATCATGATTTCCAGGAATAACATGCAATGGCATTTCAAACTCTGCGAGAGCCTTATTGATCAATTGATACTCTTCAAGCACTCCGAAATCACCCAAGTCTCCCGTCACCACGACACAATCAGGTTTTGGATGTAAAGCATTGATATGATTGACGGCATCATACAAACATTTCAACGTATCGACTTTCTTATAGGCGCTCTTGCCACCCTGCTTGATATGCAGGTCCGTCAGTTGTGCTATTAACATGGTATTACTTCTTCAAAGGGATGAGCCGTTCAGGGGCAAAAGAGACCGCGACGACTTGACCAATTTGGTAATCAACGCGCGCAAAACAATCCACCATCAAAGTGCTTCTTTTCTGTACGCCAGAGAGAGTGACACGCGTGCGGTCGCCAAGAAATACAGTACCAATAACCGTTGCAGTTAGTGCGCTGTTTTCATCAGTTACTTGCGTCAGTAAAATATCTTCAGGCCTTAACATTACACTGATTTCTTTATTAGTAGAGACCTGTGAGAGCACTTGATCAGACAAAGTAATCTGTTTGCCTGTATCCAACATCAGTTGTCCATCACGCACACTCCCTTCGAGTCGGTTCATTTGACCAATAAAATCGGCAACAAAGTTGTTAACTGGCTTCAAATAAATATCTTTTGCTGAACCAATTTGCGCAATTTCTCCATGGTCTAAAACCGCAATGCGATCCCCCATAGCCATTGCCTCTTCTTGATCATGAGTGACATATACCGCTGTAATACCGAGTTTTTTTAAGAGATTTCGGATATCACCACGTAACCTTTGTTTCAGCAGAGCATCTAATGCAGATAACGGTTCATCAAGTAAAAGAACATCTGGTTCAGTGATAATTGCTCTTGCTAAAGCTACGCGCTGACGCTGGCCTCCTGAAAGCTGATGGACATTTCGACTCACATACTTTTCTAAGTCGAACATGCTAAGCATTTCTTTTAGCTTTCTGGTTATCTCAGACGGAGCGACTCCACGAACCTTAAGTCCATAAGCAATGTTTTCGCTAACATTCATATTCGGGAATAGAGCATAAGACTGAAACACCATCCCAACTTTACGTTGTTCGATTGGCAAACACGTAACATCATGATCACCAAACACAATCGTGCCGCCATTTTCATCCGCAAACTCTAGGCCTGCAATCATACGCAATGTAGTTGTCTTTCCGCATCCTGATGGGCCAAGCAAAACTAAGATTTCGCCCGCCTTAATTTTGAGATTTGTCGGCTTTAACGCCAAGGTTCCATCTGGGAATGTCTTCGTAATATTATTTAGCGAAATTTCCACGCCATTTTGTTGTTCTAACATATTGATTTTGATCTTAATTATTTGTCACTGGTTTCTTGTTCAATGCTTGAGCCAAGACCAATAGAGGGAGGATTAAACAAAGGAAAATTAGTGTGTAAGCCGAGCTAATTTCGAGCCTCATTGAAGCGTATGAATCAGCTAACCCCACTGGTAATGTCTTCGTTAATGGCGTGTGCAGCATCCATGTCAGGTTAAATTCACCAATAGACAAAGTGAGAGTCATCAACATACCTGCGACAATACCTGCCTTGCAGTTGGGAACAATTACATCAAAAAATCGCTGCCAAAAAGTCGCGCCAAGACTTGCTGCTCCTTCCTCGAGAACACGGAAATTAATACTCTGCAAAATTGATAAAACCGACTTAACCATAAACGGCAGTGTAAAAATTACATGTCCAACGAGAATAAACATCCAGCTTGATCTGAAGTCAGTGAAACCTCCATATGCCAAAATCAAACCGAGTGAAATCGCCATCCCTGGAATCGCAATGGGTAATGTGAGTATTTCATCGAAGATAGATGCCCAACGGCTTTTACTTTTAGCCAATACGTAAGCACAAGGCACACCTACCACAACATTAACTAACGTGGTTGCGATAGAGATTTGCAAAGTTAGCCAAATAGTATCTGAGTACAATGCCCATACCTGTTCAACCCACCTAAACGTAAATCCGCTTTTAATACCGACAAAATAGTTATTTGTCAGGCCAGCGACTACCGACATAAATACGGGCACAATCAAGAATGCACAGACGGTCAATGTGAATAGAAGTTGCATGTAGAAATATTTGTCTTTCTTCATGATTAGCCCCCCATAGCCATTGATCCGTTACCATGACGCTTCGCCAGCGCTAAACAAAACCAAGTAACTAAACCAAGGATCAAGCTCAGCGACGCTGCCATGGCAAAATTGGCATTGAGCGTAAATTCTGTATATATCGTCATAGGAAGAACATTGATATTCGTTGCCAAGGTAAACGCGGTACCAAATGCGCCCATTGATGTAGCAAAACAGATCGAACCCGAAGAAATTAACCCAGGGGTTAGAGCTGGAAGTGTCACATCCTTAAAGATCTGCCAACGATTTGCCCCTAATGAACGACCGGCTTCAAGTAGGTTATGATCAAGCTTTTCAGCCGTTCCCATGACCGTCAAAACAACCCGTGGAATAGAAAAATATAAATAGCCCAAGAATAACCCTGCCATTGTGTATGCGAACATCCAACGTTCACCCGTTAACATCAGCCCTAGTTGGGCAAAGAGCCCTTGCCTTCCCGCAAGCATGATGACAAAGAATCCAATAACAACCCCCGGGAAAGCCAGTGGAAAACTCAACATCGCAACCAAGAGCTGTTTACCTTTAAATTCATAGCGAGTTAAAAATAGTCCTGTGATGGTCGCTATCGCTAAACTAACTAAAGTCACAAGAACAGAGAGTCCAATCGTCGATACCAGACTCTTGAAATAAATAGGTCTGGTTAAAATATGCCAATAACTTACAGCGCCACCATCCACTAACGACACCTTGATTAACTGCACGACAGGCAATAAAAAAAATGTACCGCTAACGATGATTGCTGGCAAAATCAGAAATAAGGAAATACGATTATTTTTCATAGAGATATTGGCGGGCTTAACCCCGCCATCCAACATTTTGATAAGCTATTAATTCACTTCTCGGATATACATATCCGCAAACGTAGGCTGGTTTTCAGACATTTTTGCAAAGTCGACAGAACCAACTCGTTCGTACTCTGTTGCTGGAAGAAATTTACTCTGTGCTTCTTCACTCATAACACCATCAATAACCGGGCGTAAATATGCTTCAGCCCACAGTTGTTGGCCTTTATCTGACAATACAAAGTCTAAAATTTTCTGGGCATTTTCTGAGTTTGGAGAGTTCTTCACTTTACTCATTACATAGGGGACAGCAATTGAGCCTTCCTTAGGAATAACAAAGGCAGCATTAGTAAAGTCATTGTATTTGGCACGATACGCATTGAAGTCATAATCGATTAAGATTGGAATCTCTCCAGAAATCACACGAGCGTAAGAGGTTTGTCTAGGAACTATTGGGCGGTTATTCGCCAACTTCTTGAAATACTCGATTGCAGGGGCAAAATTATCAATACTCCCTCCCATGGCTTCATTCACTGCGACCGCACTCGCGTAGCCAACAAAGGCACTCGTTGGGTCTAAGTATCCCACCATCCGACGATATTCAGGTTTTAAAAGGTCTTCCCAACTTGTCGGTACGTCAGCACCATCAAGTGCGTCTACGTTTACAAAAAATCCAATAGTACCGGAATGAATGGCAAACCAATGTCCTTGTGGGTCTTTCATGCCTTCGGGTATCTGGTCCCAATTCTTTGGTTTATAAGCGCTTACAACACCTTGCTCTGTCGCATTAATACCGAAAGAAACACCGTAATAAACCACGTCAGCAACTGGGCTATTCTTTTCTGCAACCAGTTGGGATAAGGACTGACCTGAGTTCTTGTTGTCCATAGGAATTCGTATTCCTAGCTCTTTATTGATCAACTGAAGTTGCCCACCCCAGTTCGCCCATTCTGGTGGACAGTTGTAACAAATAGCATTGGATGCCTGAGCCTGAAAAGCGACGCCAGCAAAGCCAATGAGTAAGCTAGTTAGTTTTCTCATTTTTGATGACTTTCCAGCTTGTAGTAAATGATGTTGTGCCATTGCGTTCTCCAACAAATCGTCCGTTAACTAAATTGGGTGGTTACCGGAACCGCACCAAGCGATCCCTTCATTTGTAGTTCATATTTCAGCGAAAATTCACGCTGGGCGATTGAGCCTACTTTCGCATTAAACAAAATATCGACAGCCATTTTCCCCATATCGAAATGTGGGATAGCAACCGTCGCCAAGCTAGGACAAACCAACTGCCCAAGCCCCATACCATCGAAGCCCACGACCGAAACATCTTGCGGGATTCGTCTACCTATACTCCTAAGTGCGTTCATTGTTTTAAGCGCCAGTAAATCATTGCTGCAGAACCACGCTGTAGGGGCAAAATCCCCATTGAATAGCGTCATCTCAGAATCAGTGAATGGGATAAGCTTGTTTTGGTCTACTTCAAGAAGCTGGCTCAATTCGACACCGCTCTCACGTAGGCCTTGCTTAAACCCCTCATACCGTTTTTTCGCACGGTCGGATGAAGCAAAGTGACCAGTAATCATCCCTATCTCTGTATGCCCATATTCAAAAACTTTCTTTGCGACGTCCTTACCTGCTTGATAGTTATCAACGTAAACGCAAGGCTCATTTTCAGTAGATTGGTTGTGCAACAAACAGTAAGGAAACTTAAAGCTCCGCAGTAATTCGAGAGCCGCATTATCCGAAGCGTTAGCTATCGTCAAGATCACTCCTTCAACCCTTTGACGAATAAAATCAACCGCAGCTTGTTGCTCTTGTTCATTGTCATACTGGGTGTCTAAAACTAAAGTTGAGTAACCAAAATGTCTCGCCCGTTCCTGAATACCCGCAACAACTTCTGAAAAGACAGGGTTAAGGAGACTCGGAATCAGTACACCAATCGTCGGATTTTTGTTGAGCTCAAGCGCCTGTGACTTTCTCTCAATTCGATATCCTGTCGTCTCAATCACTCGCTTAATCTTGTTAGCTGTCGTCAAAGCCACTGATTGTGGTCGATTAACAAATCGAGATACCGTTGCTGGAGAAACTCCCGCAAGATCTGCCACATCCTTGATGTTCAATCTCTTTCCTTAACCTGTGCCGTAAGTTGATGAACGAAAGACTAGATGAATGGTATGACAGTTTTATTAATGAAATCAGCAAAATTAACACTTTTAGCAAACGTTAATTACACGTTCAGAACATATAGAACCACGTTATCAAATGAAATAAATTCGTTTCATACGATAATGCAAGTTTTCTAGTTATCCCTGAGAGAGAAAAATATTTATGTGAGAGGTTATAACAGGGGCGGAAATAGGCGTTCGATTAACGACCGCTTTTTTAACGGGG
Source organism: Vibrio sp. S/42/10 (assembly GCF_029890535.1). Taxonomy (NCBI): domain Bacteria; kingdom Pseudomonadati; phylum Pseudomonadota; class Gammaproteobacteria; order Vibrionales; family Vibrionaceae; genus Vibrio; species Vibrio sp. S/42/10. The sequence goes on from NZ_JAKMZC010000018.1 coordinate 23,607, forward strand.
GGATTTAAGCTAAGTGGACGGCGTAATTTAGCGATACAGAAAATGTAAAATAAGAAAAGTACATACATGTAAAAAAGGCCTCACAATGTGAGGCCTTTGAATAGGCAAGGTGTTAATAGTTCAGGCGAGTGTTAGTAGATCAGGCGAGAACGATTAGAAGTTAGCGTGAGGGCCAAAAACTTCGTAGTGGACGCGAGAGCGGTCTACTTTAAGTGCATCTAACTGTTCTACGATATTCTTCATGAAGCCAACAGGGCCACAGATGTAGAAATCGCTCTCTTCAAAGCCTTTAGTGTCAGAGATAGATGCTAGATCCATTTGACCTTGATGTGTGTTTTCACATGCAGACTCGTCTTTGTTCATGTACCACGTTTTCGCTTCCCAACCTTTGTCGGCAACAATGTCTTTTACGCGAGTAGTGAACGAGTGCTGATCTACATTCTCACAAGCGTGAAGGTAGAGTACTGGCTCGTTTTTCTCTTTAGTGTTTAGGAACTCAAGCATGGACTGCATTGGCGTAACACCAACACCTGCAGAGATAAGCGTTACCGGTTTGCTGCGTTCTTGATAAATGAAGTCACCAGCTGGCGCGTAAAGGCTAACTTCATCACCAACAGCAACCGTGTCGTGTAGGTGGTTGGACACCACACCTTGCGTTTCTTGACCTTGGCCTTCACGCTTCACAGAGATACGGTAGTATTTTCCGTTTGGCTTATCAGACAGTGAGTATTGACGAATCTCGCTGTATTGAGAACCTTCAGGTTTCACTTCGATACCGATGTATTGACCTGGTGTGTAGTCTAAAACTTCACCGCCATCTTTTGGCTGTAAGATGAAGCTTGTTACAAGTGCTGATTCTTCGATCTTGTCTGCGATCACAAACGTACGTGCAGCTTCCCAGCCACCAACAGCTTGCTTACGTTGTAGGTAAAGTTCAGCTTCACGATCGATGAATACTTGCGCTAAGAATAGGTAAGCTGCTGTCCATGCTTCTTCCACTTCTGGAGTAAACGCATCAGTAGCTAATTCACGTAGTGTTTCAATCAGGTGTAAACCAACAATTTGGTAGTGCTCTGGTTGAATGTTAAAGCTTGTGTGTTTCTGAGCAATACGTTCAACGGCTGTTGTTAACGCTGCTAGGTTTTCAATGTTCTTTGCATAAGCCGCGATAGCTTCAAACAGTGCTACGCCTTGGCGACCTGTTCTTTGGTGAGTCATATTGAAGATATCTTTCAACTCAGGGTTATGCGTAAACATACGTTGATAAAAGTGCTGAGTTAAAGCCGGGCCTGCGCTCTCAAGTAGCGGGATAGTAGATTTGATGATTTCGATATGTGCGTTGTTAAGCATGAATTTACTCCGAACACTGAGTCTTATGACCTATATGTCATTTTGACTACTTGAAAAATTAAGAATGACTTTTCGATTTTCTGAAACCTTAGTTATTTTTAGAAACTGAGTGATTTTGACTCGTTTTCGTTTCAAAAAATCGTAAACCTGATTAATACCACCTGATTGATTGAGATCAAGAATACTCTTTTTAATCAGCGTTATAATCGGGCCTCGATGACTCTTTTGCACAATCAGTGCCAAGTTTATCAATCCCCGTCATTACTGGTTTCATTCTCAAAATTCATCTTATAAAAATGTCAAAAAGACCTTTTTTTTAAGTCTATAAGACTCTATTATGTAGATAAACACACACAGTTAGAGTTTTTTATGCAAGATATCTCCGCATCTACCCTCATGGAAATGACCATTGGCCTCGCGAGTGGTGTGAACGATCAAGATCGTTTTAATCGCCTTATCGATGCCATTCGTAAAACCATAACGTGTGATTGTGTCGCGCTTTTAAGCCTTCAAGGCGACACTTTAGTCCCTATTGCAATGCAAGGGCTTAGTCGAGATACATTCGGTCGTCGCTTTATCATTTCAGAACACCCGCGTTTTGAAGAAATCTGCGCGTCTCGCTCTCCTGTTCGTTTCGATGCCGACAGTTCCCTACCCGATCCTTTCGATGGTCTGCTGATAGACCATGATGGCGATCTGCCAATGCACGCTTGCATGGGCCTACCTTTGCTATTTGGCGACAAGTTATTAGGGGTTCTAACTCTAGACAGCCTAAAACCTGATGTCTTCGCTAACATCCCTGCTCGCAACCTCGAAGTACTGGCTGCTATTGCGGCGTCATCCATGCAAATGGCACTAACCTTCTCGCAACTTGAACATCAAGCGAAACAGTCAAAACAGTTACTGGAAGAGTTGAATGTCGAGTCATGGGAACGTGATGGCGGCGAGTTAATTGGTAACAGTGACACCATGGTCGCGCTTAAGAACGACATCGCAGTTGTTGCACCGTCTGAGTTTAATATCTTGATTCACGGTGACACGGGGGTTGGTAAAGAACTAGTAGCTCGTACGCTACACCACCAATCACAGCGTAAACGCAACCCGCTGGTCTACGTAAACTGTGCTGCTATTCCTGAAAATTTGGTTGAGAGTGAATTGTTTGGTCACGTTCGTGGTGCGTTCACTGGTGCAGACAAAAACCGCTTAGGTAAATTTGCTTTAGCCGATGGTGGCACGCTGTTCCTTGATGAGATTGGCGAATTGCCTTTAGCCGCGCAAAGTAAACTACTGCGTGCTCTACAAAACAACGAAATCCAACCGGTTGGCCAAGACAACATTCAGACCATTGATGTACGAGTATTGGCAGCAACTAACCGAGATCTAAAGCAAGAAGTTGAAGACGGTCGATTCAGAGCTGATTTGTACCACCGCCTGAGTGTGTACCCTATCGCGGTGCCTGCACTGAAAGAGCGTGGTGACGACATCAGCCTATTAGCTGGTTTTTTCCTAGAACAAGCGCGTCGTAAGCTTGGTATCAACCAAGTTAAGTTCCGTTCTGATGTTCTGGTATTCCTAAACCGTTATGGTTGGCCGGGTAACGTGCGTGAACTTGAGCACGTGATCAGTCGTTCAGCATTGAAAGCGTTAGCACGTAGTACCAATAAAAACTTGGTGACAATCACCAAAGAGGATTGTGGTCCTCTCGACCAAGATCAACCTATTGCGACAACACAAGTAAAGAATACGCCTTTATCAACACCAACCATCGATCTTTCAGCCGGTTTACGTGGTGCAACAGACGATTTCCAACGCAGCATCATTACTGAAGTGTTAGAAGATGCCAATTTTAACTGGGCACAAGCGGGACGAGTTCTAAAAACAGACCGTGCAAACCTAACTCGGCTTTCTAAGCGTTTAGGACTAAATGTGGCTAAGTCTCACACGATCGAACGGACAAAATAGATATTAGCGGTTTGTTGCGAGCATCTGACAAAACTTGTGTATATAATGCTGCAAATTGTAACGCTAATTTTAAATATGTAGAGAGAGTTATGAAGTTTATCCGTTGGTTTTTAGGTCGTGTCATCTTGCTATTGAATTTTGTTTTCAGCCCTCGTGGTGTGAAACGTTCTCAAGAAGAGCAAAGCAAAGTGAATGAGCAAGCAAAAACGCACACGTTATACCAGTTCGAAGCGTGCCCATTTTGCGTAAAAGTGCGCCGCGCGATGAAACGTCAATCGGTTCAGTTTGAACTTCGCGATGCAAAAAACAATGAACAACACCGTGCAGAGCTAGAAGCTGGCGGCGGTCGAGTGAAAGTGCCTTGCCTACGTATTGAGAAAGACGGCAAAACTGAGTGGATGTACGAGTCTTCAGACATCGTCTCTTACTTAGAAAAACAATTCGCATAAGCTCACAAGCATAGCGAAAGTCAGATACAAAAAATCCCTCGAATGTGAAGGATTTTTTATTTCTGTTATTTAAGCCTAGTCGAGACAAATCAAACCAATTGAGTAGCGGCAGCTCAAAAGGTTACTTTGCCACAATCAGCATTAACTCGACACGGCGGTTACACGCTTTGCCTTGTGCTGAAGCATTAGTACATGCTGGTACATACTCGCCAAAACCACGGGTATAGATTGAGCGGCTTGAAACGTAGTGACTTTCCAATCGAGCTTTCACTTCTTTTGCGCGCTGCTCTGACAGAGGATCATTGATTCGATCTGTGCCCGTGTTATCGGTGTGCCCTTCAATCACAACATCGATATCTTGGCGTTGAGAAAGGTAGCTACCTAATGTGTCTAACCATTGGTTGTAAGCAGGTTCAGGAAATGCTGAGCCTGTTTTAAAGTTCACATGCTGTTCAAGCTTTACCATCACATGGTTACCCGGCAGAACTTCAAAATCGATACGGTTTTGTCTAAGGAAAACTTCTAGCGGATCATTGGTTGATACGCCGCGACCATAGTTGGTTGTGATAGTGGTTTGTTGACGAGCGTTGTTTTGGATCGCATAACCACGATTACTCGCTAAAGATGTCGTTTGAACCACACCCCATTCAGGATGCATCAAGTCGTAATCAGTTTGTGGCGCGGTTTCTAGCAGATCGCCACCTAACATACCCGTTGGTAACGTCGTTTCACACCCTGCCAAAGCTATGCTTAACATTATCGCTAAATATCTCATTACTTCACCAACCATTCATGCAGATAAACCATTCACTAATGTCTATATCGGCACCAAGAAAAAAACTTTAGACAAAAACTTTAGACGAAAAAAACACATCCAAAAAAAGTGCTTTTGATCACAGTTAACCGTCAACTAGCCTGTCATCACCCGCTAGTTCGAACTGTTTGCATTTATTTACCTTATAATTGTTTTCCAATTCTTACTAAATAGTTAGAATCTCACGACTTCTCAACGCTAGAGCAAACATTATGTTTAAACCACTTACTAAATTCATTACAGCACTCGCTGCCGTGCTTGTTATCGCGGGCTGTAGTGAAACAGATGAGCCACAACAAGGTGTTCAATACGAAGCACTTCCAGCGGCTCTGACTGAATTTAACTTATCTCCGATCACTGAAATCTTCTCTCTTAATTGTGGTCATTGCCGTCAAATGGAAAGTGCAATTCCAGAGATTGAATCACTGACAGACCAAAAGATTGGCAAAGTTCATGTGACTTTCAACGAAAGTGCTCAAATCAGCGCGATGATCTACTACACAGCGGTAATGCAGCTTGACGCAACGCCTGACCACGCTTTCATGGATGAGCTATTCGGTGCGGTTCAAATGGGTGCAGATGCGACTCCTGAACAACGCCAACAAGCTTTAGAAACAGCATTTACTTCTCGTGGTTTGGTTAGTCCATACCAGCTGAATAAAGAGCAACAGGTTGCGCTTTTTGAATACGTTAAGAAAGCAGAAGAAGTCTCAGTAAAAGGTCAAATCAACTCAGTACCAACGTTTATCATCAACGGCAAATATCAAGTACTGACTGCCGGTCACCAAGATGTTACTGGGATCGCAAAAACGATTAACTTCCTTTTGACTCAACCATAGTCACAGCGGTAGTCAATTAATTAACACCCTCTGCATTAACTACGAAACTCAGCATTAACTATAAATAGGTTTTACTATGTCTAAATTTATCATCCCGGTCATTGTCTTTATTTTGGCTGGCTTCATGATCTACCGCACTTGGATGAACCATAAATCTGGCGAAGAAAATATCAAGCAAGGTCAACAGTTCCTCATCGAAAACGGCGCCAAAGACGGTGTGGTTACAACTGAAAGCGGTCTTCAATATCTTGTACTTGAAGAAGGCACTGGTACTGAGCATCCAACTAAGAACAGTAAAGTAACGGTTCATTACCACGGAACACTTATAGATGGCACTGTCTTCGACAGTTCTGTTGAGCGTGGCGAGCCTATTTCATTTGCTCTTAAGCAAGTAATCAAAGGTTGGCAAGAAGGTTTGACTTACATGGTTGAAGGTCAAAAAGTTCGTCTATTTATCCCGAGTAAATTAGCTTACGGGAAAGGCGGCTCAGGTCCTATCCCACCTTCATCGACTTTAATTTTTGATGTTGAGCTAATTGCCATTAAATAACCGAAAAGTAATCAAGCAACAATCTCATTGATTTAAGCCCCAACATGCTAGATATGTCGGGGCTTTTTTGTATTTATCCGCTTACCGTTTAGTGCACGCTTGAATCGACAAGTTAAAATCTTCAAGAGCACGCTACCTTAGACGTTATGAAGATTTCACAATGCAGAAAAAACCAACCACTAGACGACTGGTCTAATTTAAATTATAGTAACGTCCATGAACGAAAAAACGAACGATACTCGCCTGCATATTTTGAATGTGGGATATCAATTAATAGTGAACAACGGCTTTAATGGCGTTGGTTTATCGCAATTGCTCAAAGAAGCGGATGTTCCGAAAGGTTCGTTTTACCACTACTTTAAATCGAAAGAGCAGTTTGGCGAAGCATTGATTCAACACTATTTTGAAAATTACATAACTAAAATTGAATCGATCTTAGTGCATGGCGAAGGTAATCATTTTCAACGAATCATCAGTTACTTTTCGCTGTGGACAAAAATTGAAAATGGTACCTGCAACGCTCATAAGTGCTTAGTGGTTAAACTCAGTGCAGAAGTGTCTGATCTTTCTGATCCTATGCGCCAAGCTCTACATAAAGGAGCTGGAAAAGTCACCCATACGATTGAGAATTGCGTTGTTGGTGGTGTTGAAGACGGCTCTATTAAAGTTAATAACAGCCAAGATGCCGCTCAAAACCTTTACTCGATGTGGTTGGGTGCAAGTTTGCTAAGCAAGTTAAGTCAAAGCTCACATAGCTTAGAATCGGCACTGAGACTGACCAAGCAAGTTTTACAAGGTAACGACTAAATACTGAGACCTAAATGCAGGTCACTAGGTGTGTTATCACACAAAAATACACAGTATTAATCGCTATTGATAAAAAATTACCCGCCCTCTTATCAATTTGGTGATGGCGGGATTTTTAGACGACAAGACTAGACGACTGGTCTAATTCTAAATGAACATAATCAAAATTAAGGACATCCAATGACTCAACAAGACAATCGCCGCATCGTATTGGCTTCTCGCCCAGTTGGCGCACCTACTCAAGAAAACTTTCGTTTAGAGACAGTAGCCGCACCAGCAATTAAAGATGGCGAAATGTTACTTCGCTCAGTGTACCTTTCTCTAGACCCATACATGCGTGGCCGAATGAGCGACGCTAAATCTTACGCTGATCCAGTTGCAATTGACGACGTGATGGTCGGTGCAACCGTGTGTCAGGTTGAAGAGTCGAATAACAGCGATTTTGAAATCGGCGAATGGGTATTGGCTTATACCGGTTGGCAAGATCTCGGGGTTTCTAACGGTGAAGGCCTAATCAAACTAGGTAAAGAGCCAACGCACCCTTCTTACGCGCTTGGCATCATGGGCATGCCTGGTTTTACGGCTTACATGGGTTTATTAGATATTGGCCAACCGAAGAAAGGCGATACGCTGGTTGTAGCTGCAGCAACGGGTCCAGTAGGCGCAACCGTTGGACAAATCGGTAAGCTAAAAGGCTGTCGTGTTGTCGGTGTTGCTGGTGGTCAAGAGAAGTGTCAGTACGCTAAAGAGGTTCTTGGCTTTGATGAATGTATCGACCACAAAGCCGACGACTTCGCTGATCAGTTGGCTAAAGCGTGTGACAACGGGATCGATGTATATTTTGAAAACGTAGGCGGCAAAGTTTTCGATGCAGTAATGCCATTACTTAACACCGGTGCTCGTATTCCTGTTTGTGGTCTTATTTCTCAATACAACGCGACTTCGCTTCCTGAAGGCCCAGATCGCATGTCTAGTCTTGTTGGTACCCTACTGGTTAAGCGTATTAAGATGCAAGGCTTCATTATCTTTGATGACTACGCGCATCGTTACAACGAGTTCGCCGTACAAATGACAGAATGGTTGTCACAAGGAAAAATGCAGTACCGTGAACACCTAATTGAAGGCTTAGACGAAGCACCACAAGCTTTCATGGGCTTATTAGAAGGTCAGAACTTCGGCAAGCTTGTTATCAAAACGAACGAACCTAAATAACTCAATCAGCTGAAGCAGCAAAATAGGCAGAATAATGATTACTTTACATCACCTAAACAAATCACGTTCGAAGCGTATCATCTGGTTATTGGAAGAGCTTGGTGTTGATTACCAAATCAAACCATACCAACGAGACAGTGTCACGTTTCTAGCACCACCAGAATTGAAGTCAGTTCATCCGTTGGGTAAATCTCCAGTCATTGAAGACGATGGCGTCGTGATCACTGAATCTGGCGCTATCACCGAATACCTAATCGACAAATACGGCCAGGGTAAGTTCGCACCAATACGCGGTACAGCAGAATACGTAGAATACTCGCAGTGGCTTCACTTCGCTGAAAGCTCAGGCATTTTACCAATGTTACTTAAGATCTTTGTGATGAAAGACGGCGCCGAGACCAACTTCCTAAGCGGTTACGCAGATGCTGAAAGCCAAAAAATCCTAACCTATGTGAATAATGCACTGGAAGGTAAAACCTACCTAGTTGCAGAAACACTCACTGGTGCTGATTTCATGATGTCGTTCATCGTTGAAATCGTAGGGAACTTTGGAGCAACGGCGCTCTACCCGAATATCGCTAAATACGGTGAGCTTTTAACTAGCCACCCAGCTTACCAAAAAGCAGAACAAGTGGAGTTAGAACACTCGAACTGATCGAGTTTAACTCATTGTATGCCTCCTTAGGGTAAACACAAAAACTAATGAAGCCAAAGCCGATTTATCTTCGGCTTTGGCTTCTCATTTGTCTTCATTTCGACCACAATATCGAACTCTAACTGAACAGCCATAGAGTTTGATCTTAATGTCAGCAAACCTCACTCAATACACACCTCTGCACCTAGTAAATTCGAATGTAGATTTAGCGCTACCGACTCGCTTTACGTTTCCGTATTACTATACCCCGCACCCTACGTGTGAATTAGCTATGCTGCAGCTTCAACAGTCGCTTACGGACTGTGGTGTCAATGAAACCTCGCAAGGTAATCTCTACGCAGTGCTGCTTGTTCAGAATCCAACCACGCAAGAGTTGGGCTACCTTTCTGCGTTTTCAGGCTTGCAGTTAGATCCGGCTTTGATCTATCAGTTAAACAACATTAACTTTGTTCCACCAGCCTTCGATTCAGAAAAGTTTCAATCTCAAAATAGTGCAAACCTCGCTCTGCAGTTGCAACTAGAGAATGACATTAAGAAGCTACAACAGTCGCACAACCTGGACACATTATTGGTAGAGCTTGAAGAGTTAAAAGTCGAATCAGCACAAGCTATCGAGTCCTTTCAGTTAGCCATGGCCGCAAATAAAGCTCAGCGCAACGAACTCAGAGAGCAAGCCAATCACGAAAAGGCATTAGGGAATCAAGAGTTAGCATCGAACCTACTCAAGCAATTAGGTAACCAAAGTAGCCAAGAAAAGCGAGACTTAAAAGGACTTCGTATAGAATGGAAACAGAAGATTGCAGAACGACAATCGCAAGTTGATGCGATAGAAAGTGAACTGAAAAATCGTAAGCAAGGTTACCAAGTCATCTCGGCACAATTGGAAACTCAACGTTTATCGCACTATCACTTTATCAATCAAGCCAAGCAATCCAAGAGCTTGCTAGAATTATTAGACGGTAAAGATGCTCTTGAGGGCTCGGGAGATTGTTGTCTACCTAAGTTGCTCAACTTTGCGTTTGAATGCGGTCTAAAACCTTTGGCGTTGTCTGAGTTTTGGTGGGGGCAACCACCAAAATCTCAAATTCGCCAACACGGTAATCTATACCCTGTTTGCCAAAGCAAAAGCTTCGAGATTCTAGACCATCAACTTATCGGTATTGAATTGGAAGATAACCCTTTGATCGTTAACCCTGCAATCGGCAAATCTTTCGATATTGTTTATGAAGACAAAGAGATCGTGGTGGTAAATAAACCTGACGAATTTCTCTCGGTTCCTGGAAAGTTTATCGAAGACTCAATTTATACACGCATCAAGGCGCGTTACCCAAATGCGACAGGCCCTTTGATCATCCATAGACTGGACATGTCGACCTCTGGCTTATTAATTTTGGCGCTTACAGCCGAATCCAATAAACACATCCAGAAGCAATTTATCGATAGAACCGTAGTGAAACGATACACAGCTCTTTTAGAGGGTGAAATAGACGGTAAATCTGGCGATATCAGCCTGCCGTTGCGTGGTGACATTACAGACAGACCAAGACAGCTGGTTTGCCATAAGCATGGCCGAAATGCAGAAACCTATTGGGAAGCGGTCAGTAGCAACAATGGTAAAACTAAGGTTCACCTATACCCCAAGACAGGGCGTACCCATCAGCTTAGGGTGCATTGTGCTCATCCATTAGGCCTTGGTTTACCGATTCGCGGTGATGACTTATACGGATACAAACGCGAGCGCTTACACTTACACGCTGGCTACCTAAAGTTGATTCACCCAACAACCGGAGAATGGATGGAGTTTGAAGTACCGTCAGAATTCTAGATGACCAATTGTTACTCTTACCCTTTGTGCCGTTAAAACAATTCAGGGTTCTACATCTGCTTAAGATATAAAACCCTGAAATTTGATTTTTTAATGTGCTTATCGCAGCTTAGTAACGTACTTGCACGGCTAACTTTAACACTGTAGGCGTCTAGCCCATCACATCTGTGCGTTGCTCCAAACATTCGTATGAGCCCATTTCGAATTCGCGACAGATCCAAGGCCTATTTTCGTAAATAGTGCACATCAGAGTTTCTCTATCTACTGCAGAACACCAGCCATCGTCTAATCTCAGCATGGTTTCACCGCCCCATTCGTCATAAGCAATATGCTCTTCAGGAACGCCCGTATCTGTGATAATCATAACCTCTAAGCGACAACAGCATGCCTGACAATTGGCACATGTGACTTCGGGTTCAGTTACGTTCTTTATCTCTATGGTCATAAGTGACTACATTGCTAAATTTTGCGTATAGTAATCGAAACCGACCGCCACGGCTAATAAAGATAGCGAAGACGGTGCTTTCATCGGTGTATAAACAACAATGGGCCCTGTGATTCACTCACAACGCCCAAAACATTTCAGCTTTCATCACGAACGGATTGCCATTTGTTCTACCTAGAACAAACCCGCAAAAAACAGCTTAATGTAATCCATAATTCGCTTGAAGATACCGCCTTGTTCAACCGCTTCAAGTGCGATCAACGGTTGAGTTTGCACATCTTCACCATCAACGGTGTAATGAACTACACCCAAGGTTTGGCCTTCTGTAATTGGAGCTTTCAGTTCAGAGTTGAGCTCGATAGATGCAGTCAGTTTTTTACTGTCTGACTTAGGCAAAGTAATAAATGTATCTTCTGCAACACCTAGCTTCAATGTGTCTTGCTCACCAAACCACACTTTCTCTTCAGCAACTTGATCGCCACCTTTATGCGGATTTAGCGTGTCGAAGAAACGAAAGCCATAGCTCAATAACTGTTTGCTGTCTGACTCACGACTCTTAACACTTGATGCGCCCATCACGACAGCGATCAGTCTCATCTCACCTTGCGTAGCAGAACTTGCTAAACTATAGCCAGCACCAGACGTATAGCCCGTTTTCATGCCATCAACAGTTAAGCTTCTATCACGAAGCAAACCATTCCGGTTATGCTGTGTAATGCCGTTATAACTGAACGAGCGCTCGCTATATAAGCCATACACATCTGGCAGATCCCGTATAATAGCGCGGCCTAAAAGCGCGATATCGTAAGGCGTTGAGTAAAGATCGTCTGCGTCTAAACCATGTGCATTAGCAAAGTGGGTATTTTCTAGCTTTAAAGACGTAGCCCAAGAGTTCATTAGATCAACAAAAGCGTCTTGTGAACCTGCTACATGTTCTGCGATTGCAACACTAGCATCGTTGCCCGATTGAATAATCAAACCACGGTATAAGTCCATCATTGCGACATCGGTGTTCACTTCAATGAACATTTTTGAAGAGTCCGGGAAGTTCTTCGCCCACGCGTTTTCGCTGATTCGTACTTGATCGTCAGCAGAGATGTTACCTCGTTTCATCTCTTGTCCAGCCACATAACTGGTCATCAGTTTGGTCAAGCTCGCTGGATTTAACTTAGTGTGCGCATTTTTTTCTACCAGCACATCACCAGAATTAAAATCAATTAACACATACCCTTTTGCACCTAAACTAGGTGGGCTTGGTACTATAGAAGGTGCTGCCACAGCTGCATTACTAACCATCGCTGCGTTACTTACAATGAATATACTTAATAGAGGAAGAGAGTATTTGGAAAACAGTTTCATTGAATCAAACCTAAGTTAACGTTTTGACCAGTATAGACAAATGCTAGCAAAAGAAGCGCGAACTTTACGTTGCTTTACGCAAATGTACCTTTAGTTACAAATAAAAAAGTATAATCTGCGATCTGTCCATTTTTTAAACAAGTAATATTGACTCAGTGAATGTATTTAATGTTTAGTTTGAACGTTGTGGCATGTGTCTAAATAGCATCTCAATAAAGCCTGTTATACGCTGTTTACTTTCATTTAGCTCTAAGTCAGATTGAATTCCAGATTGAGCCAACGCCTGCCATTGTACAACTTCAGAGTTAGGGACGAAAAAGACAACATAGAGAGATCCTTTCTCTGCTAGTTTTCCATCGCCGTCATAAAATGGTACCCCCGTTGAGAGCTTAATAGCATTGAAAATAGAGTCGTCATTAAGTACTGACTCCTCAGCTAAACCAAAACCGACAACAACGTCGCCAACACCGCCATCTTGCCTCAACTGATAGCCTTTCGCTGCTAATTGATCTCGAATTACATCACGTACTAGGTCGGTAACCATCGTCTTGTCGTATTTCTTAGACAGGTAGACTTTCTCTGATTCAGGATGCCATGAGTACGTTACGACACCATGTTTCATGAAATCGAAGTCTCCACTCGTGACCACACCATAGCTATGAGTGGGTGGTATTTCTTGCGTTGTACAAGCTACAAGCCCAATTGTAATCAAAGCCAACAATGCTGCTTTCTTTATGCCCTTTATTGCACAAATAGATCGTTTTATCATTCGTGGCTTCCTTACCTATATAAGAGTAAATATCAATTCAAGCTCCAACATAAACAGTAATTATATTAAGAGATAGTGCATTAAACGTTTGCGTAATCGCTAACCTTCACTTCTGCCAGTTTTGGGGGTTTAATCACAAAAAAGGACTTGGTATAGTCTACCCCGTTAAACATAACCAGACCATTCGAGGCACGGAGCTTCCTCAATCATCTCATGAAGAGAAGAATTGGTACCGACAAAGTATCGGCAAATTTAAGAGGGTCAAACAATGGAATTCAATATGGTTGAAATTTTAGGTTACGCTGCGTCTATTATGGTCGCAATTTCATTAACAATGAAAGACATCGTTCGTCTGCGTGTCCTTAACTTTATTGGCTGTACTCTCTTTACAGCATACGGCGTTATGATTGATGCATGGCCGGTTGTTGCAACCAATGGCTTCATCGCTTGTGTAAACATCTACTTCCTTGCAAAAATGCAAAAGGAAAAAAAAACGGAAGCGATGAAAGCAGCGAAAGCTTAGATTAGCGACTAACACTTTCAAGTAATTCTGAAAAAGCCCAAACCGTTCTTCTCGTACTAAAAAAGGCAGAAGCACAGTTTGGGCTTTTTTATGTCTTTCGTTCTCTAAAGCTTCATGAATAAGCGATGCGGTATTCGTTTTCTCGATATACCTGACAATTATTACGACCGCTCTCCTTCGCTTGATAAAGTGCTTGGTCGGCTTTATCTATCGTACCTTCGATATGAAATAGCACTTGAGCATAACAACACCCGGCACTGATCGTCACTGGCGACACCAAGCCTTGGGTTTGCTCTACGCTATGTCTAATTGCTTCAGACAGTTCATATAACTGACGCTCATCGCAGTCAAAGGTCACCAAAATAAACTCTTCGCCGCCATATCGAGCAATCAGGCGTTCATTATTTACAAAATACTTTAAGGTTTGGGCAACTGCGCAGATCACTTTATCGCCTTCTGCATGCCCATATTGGTCATTAACCAACTTAAAATAGTCAATATCCAACAGGATAACCCCGACACCTTGCAAAGGGTAAGGCGAACAATCTGTTATTTTTAGCTTTACCTGTTCAATAAAGCTGCCCCGGCTGTGAATTCCTGTCAGGTAGTCAAGGCTCGCGACATTTAAGATCTGTAAATGGCGATGGCGTAAATAAAGCACTAAAACCGCGATAATACTGAGCAAACTGACCACAAGTGCCATTAAGCTGACAAGCAGTAACCTATGATTTTTGTTTAGCTCTTGCTCCAGGACACCAGCTGAAATAACCCAATTCAAATACGGGTAAAACTTATAGAAAATATTCTTACTGGTTGTACCGTTGTCTCTAGATATTGAGTAACTGAAATGCCCCTCTGGATTAATCATTACTTTATCAATAAGCAACTCTGAAGAGTAATTGATTAACGCCTTTAACTGCTCATGCTCAAAGCTAGGTTGGAGAACTAATTCACCCTCTAAATCAACAATATAAACGTAACCACTATCACCGTAAGAGTATTTTCTTAGCTTGTCTTTTAGCGCTTCAAGATCAACCAAATACATCAACTCATCTTTATAAGTCGTTGCAACTAAGACATTACCTCCAGGTAGCCTAACGGAGTATGCCACTTTCGCGCGTGGGTTTACCTCGTGTGGATTGGCGTGGTAATACTGTGACATTCCTGACTCTACGCTCAGTTGCTGTCGAATATGCGTTAAATGTGCACGACTTTTACCTTCAAGGAATGGATGGTATAGGTGGATACCTTGTGGTGACATCAAATAAATGTAACCCGACTCTCCGATGGTCAATTCATTAGCAATTTTTTTTACTTCTTGGACTTGTTGCTCAGGGCTGACAAGCAGCATGTGAGATGTCACCGTGTCGGTCACACCCGTTAGATAGGTCTTTATTGCTTCGTTAACTGTGGTGTCTACAATATCGTAACTCGCGTTCACAATTGTACGAAAGAAAAATTGGTTGGATTCTGATAGTGATTCGTTAGTTCGGTTAAATTGCAGAGCTGAAAGAATCAAAGAAACAACAGCCAGAACAATTGAAAAACTAAGAATGTATTTACGTCTGACTGTCAAAGATTACCCCATAATTTTCTAATTTTAGGTAACGTTACTAATTTCCATATAAGCAGACTGTTTTATATCATATTTGTCAGTTTTACTGAACGAACGTCGCTATTTTTAAGGCTTTCTATACGCAATCTGTGACTTATAGCAAAAACGCCGAACTGGATTCAGTGCGGCGTTTTAATTTTACTTTTAGAATAAGCTAATACATTGATAATTTGGGATAATACATTCATATCTATTATCAATTATTGCGTTCTTACCATTGTCTTACGAACAAACTTTAGTCCAACTGCCATCGCTACCCGGTTCAGAACTTGTCCACCAATTTGCTTGGTAAATACTACCGTTGTACACCACTTGGTCACCTGTATTTGCATGGCTTGAGTTACCCGCCCAATCGTTCTGAGGTAAATCAGGATAAACGACTATACCTGCCGTATCACAAGTACCAGGACTAGTGCCGCCATCACCAGGGTTGCCTCCACCAGAACTAATATCACCGAGTGGTAAGTCTGGTTGCTCAAAGCTAAAGGCATAATCGACTCCGTTCACACTCACAGCATAGTTAGCAGGGCCCGAGATTGGCAGGTAATACACCATATCTAGCTCATACACACCACCTGCAGGAAGTTCTTCCCAAGTCGGCAAAGTAAACGCTACTCGATGCATGGTTCCATCTAATCCACCAATGTTATCCGCACGAGTATGACCCGAAGCAATCACAGTTAAACCACCACCAGATTGATCTTTTGCATTGTCAGGCGCCGATACTGGAATATCGAATTGAAACTCGGTACCGCCAGGAAGTGCTTGCCCTGTGTTGTTTGTAAACGTGATCTTAGGATTGATTGGGTAGTTTTGGTCACCGACTTTGAAGCCACCAACTGAAACCGTAATATCTAACGCTTCTGTCGGGATAGCACCAGTCGCCACTTTGTTTCCGTATGGAGTCGCAGACTTAAACTTATCGTAGATAGCTTTCGTCATTGTATTACCCATGTGGAACTCACCGTTACCGCTGTTACACGCTTGTTCTGTCGTATCGATTGAAGTTCGGTTGCCACTCGCATCGAGTACATAACAGTTATAATCACCTGCTAGTTCCCAGAACATGATACCGCCGATCTCTTTGTCGATAACGTAGTCTGCTTTCACATCAATAGACTGTTTATCTTCCGTTGAAAGGAATACGCCCTTCTCTGCATTCCACAACCAAGGAGCAACCGCCACGCTGTCATAGTTACGCGTGTAAGTACCTGCTAAAACATCCGACGGATCATTTACAGGATCAAGCTTGTAAGCCTCAGCGTAAGAACCCCAAATACCTTTCTCTAGGTTCTTAGCGTGCCACATTGGGTTAGAGCCCGCGCCCATTTCGTTGCCTTTCGGATCGGTATCGTGCCACATGTTATCGATACCAATAGCGCCATGACCACAGTTGTTCTTCTCACCTTCACCGGTGCCTGCTGAACATTCAGCTTGGTTTGGTAGGGCAGCTCGACCCCAAAGACCATTTTCGCCACCTGTCACACCTTGCCAGCCACGAGTGTAATAAGGCACACCGATGTTAATACGACCTGCTGGCATAGAGCCACGGAAGTAATGGTAAGCCCAATCGGTGTTCAGGTAACCGATACCACCGTAAGCCGCAGTACCGTAAACGTTCCACTGTGCTAACTCTGAGTCTTTACCTGTATCAAACAACGCAGCGTTATGACCTACGTGATCGTTCCACGCACCGTGAAGGTCATAAGACATGATGTTTACGTAATCGAGGTATTTGGTTACATCGAATGTTTCCATACCGCGCAGTAGGTAACCAGAAGAAGGAGCCGCGATCGTTAACATGTAGTGATTGCCATCTTCAGCAGACGCCACATCAAGCTTCTCACGCAACACTTTCATCAACACTTGGTACGAAGCCCACAGGTATTGACGACGCGGCTCCATGAAGTCTTTGTCGTACGGATTACCGGCACCCGCCATAGAAGTTGGGTATTCGTAATCGATATCCAGACCATCGAACTGGTACTTACGCAGCATTTCAACCGCTGAAGTGGCGAATGTTTCGATACCTTGATGGTTAATAGAACCGTCGGCGTTGGTCGTCATTGTGTAGAAACCACCATCAGCCACTCGGCTACCGTCAGTGGCGAAGTGACCACCCGTTTCCGCCCAGCCACCGATTGAGATTAAAGTCTTAACATCGTGTTTTTTCTTAGCGGTCGCTAATGCACCGAAGTGGCCTTTGAAGCCTAAGTTAGGATCAACTTCAACGCCCGGCCACTCTTTACCAACCGCTGCGTTGTTCGGATCGTTCACATCACCCACGTTTACTTTGCCATCTGAGCCAATGCTCACGAAAGCGTAGTTAATGTGTGTGAGTTGTTCCCAAGGGATGTCATTTACTAGGTAAGCAGCTTGTGGGTCATCCCCTGCACGCCAGCTGGTGAAGTAACCAATGACACGACGTGGGTGATCCGCGCCCATTTTCTCACGGCCTTCATCATCGTAAATAGTACAGTAAGGAACATCGACACCTTGGGTTTGATATAAGCCATCAGGTCGACAAGTGCTCACCGTTGGTGTGCCATTCACCGTCAAAGAAGCCAGCGCTGAATCTGTCGTTGCGCCTTGATTGTCAGTCGCTTTTACGTAAACCGCTAAAGAACCCGCTTGAGTGGTTGTGTAATCAAGCGTGTAAGGGTTAGTTGCAGCTGTGCCAATAAGAGCGCCTGCCACATAGAAATCTACTTTGTCAACCGTGCCATCGCTGTCTGCTGCTGTTGCGGTAAGCGTTACTACACCACCAACATCGACCGAAGCTGCTGAAAGCGCAACCGAAACTGTCGGCGCTTCATTCCCTGGCTGTGCTGAATCAACAGATACAGAAACCGCGCTTGCAACACTCGCTGCGCCTTCATTGTCCGTTGCAACAACTGAAACTTGATGGTTGCCAGACGTTGCAGACCAAGCTGCTTCGAATGGTGCCGATGTCACAACCGCGACCGAAGCACCATCGACAAAGAATTCCACGGAAGCAACAGTGCCATCAGCATCGAGTGCTGTTGCGCTTAATACGACATTGTCGCCTTCAACAATTACATCTGATGCCGTTGGTGCTGTTAACGAAGCCGTTGGTGCTTCATTTGGTGTACCACCGCCTCCATCCCCGCTACACACATCTAGCTTTTTCCACTGTGCATAGTCACCTTCAAATTGGCTTGGGTTGTTGTTTTGATTCCAGTAATTTGCTGAGTACGCGCTGCCGTCATGTGAAACCTGATCACCACCGGTGTATACCGTGGCAGAGTCCCACGTTTCTAACGTTGAACAATCAACAGCCGCATAACTGTTGAACGCCATCAAGCATGACGCGGTGAGAGTACTGAGTGTAAAAACCGTCTTGGCCACTCTTCCTTGGTTTAGGTGCATGTTAGCTATCCCTTAAGTTGTTGTTTCAAGATGTTTAATTTAAATGGGGCTTTACTTACCACTTAAATCTCTTCGCAAAACAACTGTAGGTAACAACGTAAATTAAACACCTAAAATATTCTTTATTTATAAAATGACTCGCATTAATTTGCTGTATGCATGCAATGACTCGACACTTATTTTGCACCAACAACTAATATTAATTTATTTCGGAAAGCTAAAAATAACGTATCTAAAATCGGGAATGTGATCTGGATTCAAGACAAAACTCGCGTTAAAACTAGCCAAAAAGTAGAGATTTACAGTCGATTCAAGCTTCTTTTATGAATTCGCCCACTTTTTGGTAACAAATGTGTTAGTATCTGCGGCTTTTTTGACGAACCTCACATTACTATGCAAGTGTGAGAGAAATACATAGGCTTAAAAGAGCCAAATTTAGCGGAGAAATAATGTCCAACTTGACGCAAGTCGCCAACGAAAACATCAACGCAGAATCTACTTCTATCGATTTCAATAAAGCTCAATCTTTGGGTGAAAAACTGGAACTCGGAAACCCAGTCTTCTGGCTTAGTGGCAGTTTTTTAACCCTCTTTGTCGTACTCGCCTTCACCAACACCTCCGTGTTGTCCGAACTTGTTAACATCGGCTTCAACTACTCTACCAAGTGGTTCGGTGCTTTCTGGCAAGTCCTTCTACTTCTCAATTTCATTATCGGCTTAGTGCTAGCACTAGGACGTACAGGCCACGTTCGTTTAGGAACGCTTGCCTTGCCTGAAATGACCACTTTTAAATGGATGTCTATCGTCTTATGTACGCTGCTAGCCGGCGGTGGTGTGTTCTGGGCAGCCGCAGAGCCAATTGCTCACTTTGTTTCAGCACCGCCACTTTATGGCAATGCTGATCCTCAAGCGATGGCGTTCAACGCTCTATCACAATCTTTCATGCACTGGGGTTTCCTTGCATGGGCCATCTTAGGTGGCTTATCTTCTATCGTACTAATGCATCTGCATTACGATAAAGGCCTCCCTCTTAAGCCCCGTACTCTTCTTTACCCTGTCCTTGGCGACAAAGCGATTAACAGCTGGGTTGGTAACGTAGTCGACGCATGCAGCATTGTGGCTGTAGCCGCAGGTACTATCGGCCCTATTGGTTTCCTTGGCCTACAAATCAGTTACGCCCTGAGCGAACTGTTTGGCATTTCCGACAGCTTTGCAACTCAAAGTATCGTTATTATCTTTGCTATCGCAATGTACACGCTTTCTGCTTTGAGCGGCGTGAACAAAGGCATCCAACTGGTTAGCCGTTACAACATCATCTTATCAGTGTGCCTAATCGGCTACATTCTGCTAGTAGGCCCAACGAGCTTTATCATTGATGGCTATCTACAAGGTATGGGCGAAATGGTGGATAACTTCATCCCAATGGCACTGTACCGCCAAGATACAGCGTGGCTAGGTGGCTGGACGGTATTCTTCTGGGGTTGGTTCTTAGGCTATGGTCCGATGATGGCAATTTTCATTGCTCGTATCTCACGTGGCCGTACGATTCGCCAAATGATCGTTTCTATCAGCATCGTTGCACCGCTAGTAACGTGTTTTTGGTTCAGTATCGTTGGTGGTAGTGGTCTAGCGTTTGAATTAGAGAACCCAGGCGTAATTTCTAGCGCGTTCGAAGGCTTCAACCTTCCTGCTGTGCTACTGGCAATTACCGCTCAACTGCCGTTCCCTACTTTGATTGCGATTCTGTTCCTTATCCTGACGACCACGTTCATCGTGACAACAGGTGACTCGATGACTTACACCATCAGTGTGGTAATGACAGGCACTACAGAACCAAATGCAGCCGTACGTACCTTCTGGGGTATCATCATGGGTGCAGTAGCAATTGCGCTTATCTCAATGGGTTCTGGCGGTATCTCCGCTCTACAGTCGTTCATTGTGATCACAGCCGTTCCGGTATCGTTTATCTTACTGCCATGCTTATGGCACGCACCGAAGATCGCGAAACAGATGGCCAGAGATCAAGGTCTCGCTTAATGCCTAATCCGATTTAGTTTCGGGTAGCGTTTAAAACGAAAAAGTCACTCAAGTGATTCACCTGAGTGGCTTTGTTTTATCGGTTTGTTACTTGTATTAACGAATTCCGCTTATTGAAACTTTTCACCCGCAGCAGCCATGAACGACTTTTCAACCAATAGCTCAGGATTTGCGAGTTCTGCTTTTGCACATGCACGGCTTGGTGCACAACCTTCAGGGAACCATGAATTCCATACTTCATTAAATACATAAAAGTTAGTGAAATCAGTCAGATAAACAATCACTGACTGAATTACGTTACGCACAACATCACTTTCTTTCCATAATAATCGAGACGATAAAGGGACATGTATAAGCTACCTAGATAAATTCACTAATTATCATCATCACAGCGAAATTAAATTTTTACTTGTACGGTCATATTCAAGGATTTTATTAAATGGAGTATTTTTATGCATGTTCAAACCTATGATTTAAAACAGAGTAATTGGGGATATAACCTTGGCGTGATTGGTGTCGCATTGGTGTTAACTTGGATTGGTATCTACAAATTTACCCCAACCGAAGCTATGCTCATTGAACCCCTTATCGCTAATCACCCTGCGCTAAACTGGCTCTACAGCCTATTCTCAGTA
Source organism: Vibrio sp. S/42/10 (assembly GCF_029890535.1). Taxonomy (NCBI): domain Bacteria; kingdom Pseudomonadati; phylum Pseudomonadota; class Gammaproteobacteria; order Vibrionales; family Vibrionaceae; genus Vibrio; species Vibrio sp. S/42/10. The sequence continues at coordinate 44,842 of NZ_JAKMZC010000018.1, forward strand.
CAAGCGGTTTCAAATATGGTTGGTGGTGCAGAAATTATCGTGGCTGTTGGGTTAATCGTAGGATTCATTAACTCTAGAGTGGCCTTTTATTCTGGCATCGCAGCAGCGGCTATCTTTGCCGTAACACTGAGCTTCCTAATTACAACGCCAAATACTTGGAAAGTATCGGATGGCATCTTAGTTACTAATTTCTTCCTAGTGAAAGACATCCTGTTTTTAGCGATCGCTATTAGCGTAATCGAACGTAACAAATCTCAGAAGTAACCGTAAATCTATAAGTGGCCGTAACATTAAACCTTGAAATAAAAAGGCTCGAAGCTGGCTAGAAGGACACTGCCAGCTTCTAATGTATAAAGTTTTACTCTGTACTAGCATCGTGACTAAAGCCCTGTCTTGTCACCAAGCCCCATTTTTCGCCCTGATATTGATCTTCTACGTAGTTACCTGAGGTGTAGTCACTAATAACCCCTTTCCAAAACTTAACAGCATGCTCGTCTGGTTTATCTCCGATGATCTTTGTATTGATTCGCACAACAATTGATGTGAGCGCATCTTGTCTAAATTTATTATCTCTTTGATGATAGAACAAATAATAAATATCAAACATTCACTGAAGAAGATATAGCCTTACGATAATGATTGGCGTCTTGGTTTTGCCCTTTAAATACAACGTAATTCTCTACATGTGCAACTAAGTCAAAACCGGCCTTGGATAAAATTTTATTCGAACCGACATTACCTACTAGCGCATAGGCATCAACATATTTAAGGGAGGATTGCTCGGCCAAGTAGATAAGTAACTTCCTCACCGCGTTAGACGCAATACCTTTAGAACCAAATGCGTGCCCCACTCGATAACCTAGTTCTCCACTTTCAGCGTTCTGGTCGATATCACGAACGTTGATTCGCCCACATATAGTGCCATTAGCGTCTTTGACCAACATAGGAATCATCTCGCCATTATCGTATTCAGTTAGAAAGCTCATGACTTGCTCGGCAGCACCCGCATTGGAATAGAAACGGTCTTCCCGTGCTGGAACAAATTGCTCAAACCACTCTCTATTTTCGACTTCAAACTCCAATAAAGCACTGACATCGCTTGGGTGAAGTAAGTGTAAAAATACATCCATAATCAATACTCTATCGCTTATCTAACAAGCCATTTTAAACACTGATACTAAAATCACAATCGAACCTAAGAGATTATACCGTGAGAGTTCAGGTGAGTTGGAATGATGAGAGTTAATACTGAATCAAAGATTATAAGGATTAACTTATCAAAACAGTCCAACTAAAATAACCGAAAACAACACACCACCGAAAAAACTCGGTGCGTGAAATGACTGGACTTTAGCTTTCATACTCTCTCTAGCTATTTCTTCTTGGTAAGTCTTAACGGCAAGTTCTTTTACGTAATTATTTTGCATAATAAGCTCCTTTTAAATGGTTAAGAGAAGCTTAAGACTTGAAGTTAGGTTGAGGTAAAGCAAAAAATCAGATTAATTGAACACTTTTTTTGTTACTCGAGGATTACCTTGAACACATCGTTATTTACACCGCCAACATCCACTAACCCTCCCGGTTTCATAAGAAGCGTGGTATTCAATTGCCGTGTTGAACGTGGCTCTTTCGTTTCTCTAATCACTAACATATTAATCAAGAACTCAGAGTCTTGCTTTGATATTGAGCCTGAAAAAGTCACGCTTTCAACTCTATCTGCAAGTATAGAATTAAATGTTTTGTCTTCTAACACACCCGCGGAGATCGATTTATCGCCATAAAAAAGTGTGATGGTTGTTGGGTCAGGTGCCAACTCTTGCTTGGATGAACACCCCATAATAGCTAGGCACAACATTAAAATAACTCTAAATTGCATAAACTGAATTTCTTACGTTAAGCATCTGTTTTTCATATTAAAACACTTCAACTCTATAAACACCATATCTCTGGGATAAGCTTAGTTGTATTACTTCGAGTAACTTGTGTTAGAGGCTTAATGAAGGGGATATTTCTTGGAATGGGGCCACTAATCAGAGAATCGGCTCTGGTTCCTTGTTAGGAACTAGAGCCTGAATTTAAATGCTTTTATCGAAGGGGTTCAATTGATCTAAGCGAGGACGTCTTGTGGAGGTGTACCTTCACAGTTAGAAACGACTGCATCTATTTGCACTAAAGCATTCATAGGAATCTTTGAAACCCCTACCACTGTTCTTGCCGGTAAGTCAGCATTAAAGAACGTAGTGTAGATCTCGTCTACCACATCAATATCTGAAACATCTTTAAGCTGAATATTAATTTTCACCGTATCGTCCATCCTATGGTCAACACTTTCAATGATCGCCTTAATATTCTTAAGGCATTGTTCAACTTGCTCTTTTATGCCACCTGAAACTATTTCATTGGTTTTCGGATCTAGTGGTAGTTGACCAGAAATATGATTGTAGTGAGAGAAAGCAACGGTGTGAGAATAAGGCATGAATGGCGCATCAACTGTATTATTAGCTTCAATAACCAGTAAGCAAGTGTCTTCTGGCAGTTGTGGCGGTGTGCCATCACCATGTGAAACGGATGTATCAATTTGAATTAAAGCGCCCATTGGTAATTCTGCTGCATTAACAACGGTACGAGCAGGAACATAGCTTGGGAAGAATTTAGCACAAACTTCATTTACCACTTCCGTATCTGCGATATTTTTTACGTATATAGTCGTTTTAACCACATCACTCATGACATGACCGATGCTTTCTAGAATCGCTTTAATGTTTGATAGACATTGTGACGTTTGCGCTTCGATACCACCATCAACCAACTCACCTGTATTTACATCGATAGGCAATTGAGCCGAAAGGTTGTTGTAGTGAGAAAAAGCCGCTGTCTGCGTCGATACAGCACTCTGAGGTGCATTATCTGTATTTCTTGATACCTTAACTAGTGCGCAAGGTGCTTGTGGTTTAGTGCCTTCACCGTTTGAAATCAAAGCATCCATTTGAACTAGTGCATCGCTGTTTTGCAGTGCAGTTACACCGACAACGGTACGTGTAGGCATGCTGTTGTTAAAGAAGCTTTTGTAAACTTCATCGATAGCATCGATATCAGAAATATTCTTAACGAAAACATTAACCTTCACTACATCATCCATAACATGGTCGATGCTTTCAACAATGGCTTTAATATTATTTAAGCATTGTGCTGCTTGGTCTTTAATATCACCAATCACAACTTCACCTGTTTTAGGGTCAACAGGTAATTGAGCTGAAAAGTTATTATAATGAGAAAAAGCGACCGTTTGTGTAGATACAGAATTTGTTGGTGCGTTTTCAGTATTTCTTGAAATTTTAATGATATCGCTACTCATAGGAATTATCCTTTAAATAATATAGGAATACGTATTTATAGTGAACAATCGTATTAGAAAGAATGATTAAAGTAGCGCCATGTTAAGTGAATTATTAGAGGGTAAACGTGATATCCATCAGACTCTCAGTTGACTATAAATCAGCAAGTTACAGAATAATTAGTCATCAAACGACTAATTATCCATGATAAGGGGCTTTATCGAGTGCTAGATTATCTTTATTTTCTAATCATTCAATAATCATGAATACAATCTCAGAAAGAACGAGGGATATTTTTCGCAATTTAGATTATATTTGATAAGTTGTTCACACTAATAGTCCTAAAATGCTCTTACCAGATTAATTATCGCGCTAACTATCTTATATACGTGCATAAACTCTTAGGCTAGTTAACTAATTATTTACAGGGCTACTGTTATGTAAATACATTAATAATATATTCGATAATCCAATACCAACAAGATGACAATATCCATAATTAGATACATTTACTCATATAATTAAACAAATGTGAGACTCAGGGGAAATACATGAGAAAAGTGGTTGTGAACCAAGTAGTAACGCTTTCTAGAAAGAAAAACTACACCGCTCTTGGCGTGGTATTGAAGTGACGCTTAAATTCACGGCTGAATTGGGATGGGCTCGAATAACCGACTCGACGTGCAGCATCGCTGATACGAAGGCCTTCTAGCTGAATCAGTTCTTTGGCTTTGTTGAGTCTTACCTTTTTCAAATATTGAAGTGGTGACTCAAAGGTGACATTACGAAAAGCATTATGGAAGGCAGACACACTCATGTTGGCTTCGTCGGCAAGCGATTGAACAGTGATGGTTTGGTCATACTCTTCATGCACTTTAGACAGCGCTTTAGCGACACGTGCGTAATGGCCGTCATGATGAGCTAAGTCAAACAGCACACGCCCTTCTGTACCGGTTAATGCGCGGTAGACAATTTCCGTCACCATGGCATCACCCAATATGTTGGCTTCGATGTCGCAATGCAGCATTTTGACCAACCGAGTAAAGCTCTCTAGCATCTGCTCTTCCATTGGCGTCGATTCTAAGCCACTCGAATTCTGTTTGTGCTTGTTGCAGTAGCTCTCTAGGAAGCCTTGGTCTTCGAGCTTTTTGACTAAGCTATGCAAGCGCTGAGAGTCGATACTGATCGACAAACCAAGCAATGGCTCACCATTAACAGGCAAGGCTTCGCACTCCAATGGCATTGGCACACCGACAACTAGATAGTCGCCCGCAGCATATGTGACAGGCCTGTCACCAATATAGATGTTCTTTTTACCTTGTCCGAGCATGATAATACCTGATTGGTAAGTGAAGGGTTGACGCAGATTCCCGACACTGCTCCTGTACAGCCATACACCGCCAATTTCAGTTTCTCTGATTCCTTCAAGATCATCCCAACCTTTGTGTTCTACATAAGACTGTAATAAATGCGCGAGTGTTTTCATAAGTGGCGACTTTCCATTCCAAGTGCTAAGAATATGTAAACTAGAGTAGATTAGAATATCAATTTTGTAGAAATAGGCAATTTATTTGGAGAATCAGCTCTTCATTACCCTGATTTACTGTACTAATATGCAAATATAGAAATTGAGCAATGAACCAAAATAATAAATTCAGCTTTACACAAGGAACTTAGAATGCAATTCACTTATGTTAATCCTACTGTTATCCACTTCGGTCAAGGCCAAATCAACGCTATCAGCCAAGCAGTTGATACATCAAAGAAAGTACTTGTCATCTACGGTGGCGGTTCAATCAAAAGCAACGGCGTTTACGATCAAGTAGTCGCTTCACTTAAAGATCACGCTTGGATTGAGTTCTCTGGCGTTGAAGCGAACCCAACAAAAGAAACATTAGACAAAGCAGTCAATCTTGCTAAAGAAGAAAACGTAGAGTTCATTATCGCTGTTGGTGGTGGTTCAGTAATCGACGGTTCTAAATACGTTGCTGCAGCGGCTAAATACGACGGCGACGGTTGGGACATCTTAGCGGGTAAACACCAGGTAACAGAAGCGACACCAATTGGCGCAGTACTTACACTTCCTGCGACAGGTTCTGAATCTAACATGGGTGCGGTAATCACTCGTAAAGAGACACAAGAAAAACTGGCCTTCATGAACCCTGCTGTTCAACCTAAGTTTGCGGTTATGGACCCAGATGTAATGAAGTCTCTTCCAGAACGCCAACTGATTAACGGTTTGGTTGATGCTTGGGTACACGTATGTGAGCAGTACATCACAATGCCAACAAACGCGATGGTTCAAGATGGTTACGCAGAAACACTGCTGAAAAACCTACTTGTGCTTGGCAAGCAATATGACGAGCGTGACAACGACGCATGGCGTGCAAACCTAATGTGGACAGCAAACCAAGCGCTCAATGGCTTAATTGGTACAGGTGTTCCTCAAGATTGGGCAACGCACATGATTGGTCATGAGTTCACAGCACTATGGCACGTCGACCACGCTCGCTCTCTTGCGATCGTTCAACCTTCATTACTTCGCAACCAAATCGAAGCGAAGCGCGGCAAGCTAGAGCAAATGGGTCGTAACGTATTTGGCCTAGAAGCAGGAGCTGATCTAGCAGAACGCACTATCGATGCAATCGAAGCGTTCTACCACAGCCTAGATGTACCAACTCAGTTCGATGGCTATGAAACAAATAAAACAGCAGCAGTCGATAAAGTTGTCGCTCAACTTGAATCTCACGGTTACCTAGAGCTGGGCGAGAACAAAGCGATCACGCCAGCAAAAACACGTGAAATCTTAGAGTCTGCAATTCAATAAGAATTGCTAAAACTATAAGAAAGATAGGGTAAACGATAAATCAAAGCTGATGCGGTCAGTGTGATAAATCACAAAACATGATTTATGCCGTCACACTGAACTAATTTCTTTATTATCTCGTACATCAAAAAACAGTGCTCAATTTGGGCGCTGTTTTTTTGTTTGCCCTACATGATGTTATTAAATTCTCATAAGCTCTTAATTTTATGTGCAATCACATTTCTATATTGTTAAGGTAAACCTGTCTCTTTACTAGGTATGAACAACGATTTGAACAATCTCAAGGAAATGGTTAAGTTTAAGTCACTTAACAAGTGGTATGGTGGTTTTCATGCCCTAAAGGATATCGATTTAAAGATTGAACAGGGAGAAATAGTGGTGATTTGCGGACCGTCTGGTTCGGGTAAATCAACCTTGATCCGCTGTATCAATCAGCTAGAACCCTTCGAGAGTGGCGAGCTTTCCGTGCTAGAACAAGCGCTCCCGTGTAAGTTCAACACTCCTGGCCAGGTTGGAATGGTGTTTCAGCACTTCCATTTATTCCCCCATCTTACTGTGCTTGAAAACCTGACTCTGTCTCCGATTCGTACGCTCAAGAAAAGCAAAGAAGCGGCAGAGAAAACGGCGATGCATTATCTCGAATGTGTACACATTGCAGAGCAAGCGAATAAGTACCCAGCTCAGCTTTCTGGTGGCCAACAACAACGTGTTGCGATTGCTCGCTCTCTTTGTATGAAGCCTGAACTTCTATTGTTTGATGAACCAACATCTGCGCTTGATCCGGAAATGATCAATGAAGTGCTTGATGTGATGGTTGAGCTTGCCAGTGAAGGGATTACCATGGTGTGTGTGACACATGAAATGGGCTTTGCAAAGCGTGTTGCCGACCGTGTCATATTTATGGATGAAGGACAAATCGTGGAATCCAATACACCACAATGCCTGTTCGAGAATCCTCAACACGAGCGTACTCAAGCGTTCCTAAATCAGATTCTGACTTACTGATGCTGCTTAAAATAGTGAAGCCTGCCCTATCTGCGTTAGTACAAATTGTTGTACTCGCGGCAGCTGTTATCTGGATCCTCGATTCTGGCGCACAAGCCATGGGATACAGCTGGCAGTGGGAACGCGTGCCCGACTACATTGCCTTTTATGAAGACGGCGAATGGTGGCCTGCAGAATTGATGGAGGGGCTACTCGTTACCATCAATATCTCTTTGATTTCTTTGGTCGCTACGCTAGTTATTGGTTTAACTACAGCTTTGCTACGAAATTCAAATTCCGTAGTTGGACGCACTTTAGCCACCAGTTATGTCGAGTTGATTCGCAATACCCCACTATTGGTACAAATTTATTTGCTCTATTTTGTGTTTGGCCCCGTATTAGGGCTGGATCGTTTTAGCACAGCCGTTTTAGCCTTAGCACTTTTCCAAGGTGCATATACCGCTGAGATATTTAGGGCTGGTCTGAACGGTATTGCAAAAGGACAATTTGAAGCCGCTCAATCTTTGGGCTTATCAAAGACCTATACTTATTGGGATGTGATTCTTCCTCAGGTAATTCAACGCACCTTGCCACCTTTGACAAATGAAGTCATATCTCTTATTAAAAATTCTTCGATTGTGAGTGTCATGGCAATTTTCGACCTAACAACCGAAGCCAGAAACATCGTTTCTGAAACCGCGATGCCATTTGAGATTTGGTTCTCTGTGGCGATCATCTATCTTGCTCTTACACTTTCACTTTCTGCCGTTGCAGCTTGGCTTGAGCATAAGCTCGGAGCTAACTGGCGAACACAATAAGGATTTATCAGCATGAAGCTATTTAAAACCGCAATTACAGCTCTACTTGCGCTTGCCGTAAGTTTGCCTGCACTTGCTTCTGAAACGCCAAACCTAGATAAAATCAACGAACGTGGCTCTCTACGTGTTGGTATGTCGACTTTTGTACCTTGGGCAATGCGTAACAAACAGGGCGACCTTGTTGGCTTTGAAATCGATGTGGCAAAACGCCTCGCTGAAGATTCAGGCTGGAAAGTTGAGTTCGTACCGACGGCGTGGGATGGGATTATTCCTTCTCTACTGTCGAACAAGTTTGACGTGATCATCGGTGGTTTATCGATCACTGAAGCACGCTCTAAGAGTGTGCTGTTTACTGAACCTTACTCTCATTCAGGTGTTCAATTAGCAGCAAACAAGGAACTAGCTGAAGGCTTTACACAGATCTCTGATTTCGATTCTCGTCGTGTGAAAATTGCAGCACGTCGCGGCGCATTCACGGTTCAAGTGGCTCGTGAAACTTTCCCGAAAGCGAAAGTACTTCAGTTCGATGACGATGCTCAAGCGTTCCAAGAAGTGCTAAACGGCAATGCACACGCGGTTATCGCATCTAGCCCGAAACCTGAGCACGAAACAATCAAAAACGCAGACACTCTATTCATCCCATTTGAAGAACGCCTATCAAAAGGTAATGAAGCATTTGCTGTGCGCCTAGGTGAAACAGACAAAACTGAGTTCTTCAACGCGTGGATCAAAGCACGTACTGAAGACGGTTGGTTGAAAGACCGTTACGAGTACTGGTTCTCTACTCTAGATTGGCAAGATCAGATTGCTCAAGGTCAGTAATCTGAAACTGAGCTCAGTTTTTAATATGAGCTAATCTGTCGAATCTAAATAAAGGCAGTGCGCTGTTTGCACTGCCTTCTCATCGAAAACTTAAGTAGCCTTTTTAAGTAGCTTTATTTGATTCGTTTTAGATCCAAGCAACAACCCAATAATAATTAATGTTTAAACAGGAATGACGTGAGTAGTACTAGCGCATTATCAACGCCCAAGCCCAACCTTCACACGAAGCCTAGGTATCAACGCCTCAATCTATTAGATGGAGTGTTGTTTGCCATCATTTGTGCGTTCGCAGGTTGGCTTTATTATCGTTCTTCTGTCGGTATCAACTATCAGTGGCGATGGGAAGACGCGTTCACATTAATTTTTATTCCACCTTCTCAAGGCAGTATTCCTTACTTCTTCCAAGGCTTGGTCGCAACATTGCGTTTGAGCTTGTGGAGCATGGTGTTAGCGCTCTCTTTCGGTACCCTGTTAGGGGTAGCAAGACACTCTAAGATCGCTTTCTTCAAAACACCTGCGTTGATTTTCATTCAATTGGTTCGAAATATTCCGCCATTGGTATTTGTGTTTATCTTTTACTTCTTTGTCTCTAACCAGCTGATCCCTCTACTTGGTTTAGAAAGCATTTTACGTGAACACAATGGAGAAATTAACGCTGTTCAAGATTTCCTATTTGGGCCCGCAAACCTTTGGGAAAACTTAGCCTCTGGTGTTATCTGTATTGGCCTGCTCTCTTCAGCTTATATCGCTGAAGTGATTCGAGCTGGTTTAGAAAGCATTCCTAAAGGGCAATGGGAAGCGGCTGATTCACTCGGGTTGTCGGCATTCTCTAAATATCGATTTGTAGTTGGCCCTCAGGTATTAACGGCGATTACGCCACCTTTGGCAGGTCAGGCAATTTCGCTAGTGAAAGACACCTCAATTGTGTCACTGATTTCTATTCAAGAGATGACGTTTGTTGGCACCGAAATGGCGAACTCTTCCGGTTTGATCTTCGAGATCTGGCTGATTGTAGGCGCGGTTTACTTCGCACTATGTTTCACCCTTTCACGTATTTTCAAAGTCATCGAACAACGTTCGAGTGTTTACCTTAACCGTTAAAATTAATGTTTATTTTCGCGTGAATTCGAGCGTCAGATCGATGGCCAACATCAACACCTAATTGATAATATTCATCAACTTAACCTGATTGGTTTAACTCATTGACCAATCAGGATTAATTCGCTAAAAACTATCTATCGAAACACAGCAAACCCCTCATTTAAACACTATACTTTCAGTACCCAATTTCATTGATTCTTCTCAAGGACTTCACTCAGCATGGACAATCATAAACAAAGAGCTTTTTGCGCCGTTGTGGGCGCATTGGTTGGAGACGCTGCTTCAATGGGGCTGCATTGGCTGTATGACCAAGAGAGGATCTTACAGGTAGCTGGCTTTGAGCCAGAATTTCGTTCGCCAAACCAGTTCGATTATCAAGACAAAGGATATTTCGCGCACCAAGGAAAAACCGCAGGCGATCAATCGCAATACGGTGCTCAGTTATTGGCGATGGTCGACAGCCTAGTCGACAATCAACAGTACAATGAAGCGAGTTACATTAAACACTTCCGCTTCTGGTTTGATTTTGGTGGCAGCTGGCAAGGCTACATTGATAAAGCCACTCGTATGAGCTTGCTGAACATACATCAATTAGAGCTAGCTGATGCCCCAATCACTGCTTGTGGCGCAGATGACACCCAGCTACCTGCTGTTTCAAAGCTAATTCCTTTGGTGGCGTGTACTTACACTTCTCACACTTTACCAGCGATGGTCGATAGCGCAGTGCGAGTCACCAACAGTAACGATAAAGCGGTAGAGTGGGCACAAGCCATCACACTACTGATTCAAGCTGCGATACAAGGTAATTCACCACTACAATCGGTAGAAATGGTAAGACAAACCTGCAGCAAGTTTATACACGATCAAATCGATGAAGCACTGGCTGAACCTGAGCTTTCAATAACAGATGCCGCGAAGAAGTTTGGACTGCATTGTGAACTGAGTGCCGCGTTCCCACTGCTGATTCGCATCATTGCGGGTGCTCAGAATTATAAACAAGGCATTCGCGACAACATCTTATGTGGCGGTGACAGTTGCGGGCGTGCAATTGTGATTGGCGCGGTATTAGCGGCGTGTTTCTACGAAGAAGATGGCGCGATTCCAACTGAGTGGCTTAGTAAGGTAAACCTTAATGGCGGTGTATTGTCTCTGCCGATTGAATAACATTTTTCGTTCAAGAATCAATGACTATGGCAATAACGTAAAGGTGCCATAGTCATCTAATCAACGAATCATCCAGTCAGCTAGCCTTCAAAATCACTGACTTCCCATTTATTGCTCACTTCGTTCGTCAACAATTCCTGAAAAGGTTCAACATCTTTCTGTTCCCACAAGTCAACTTGCACATTGAAAAAACGGTCTTTCTGTTGAGTCGCATAAACAAACAGTGGAGAGACCGTTACAGCGTTCTCCTTAATGGTATGCTCAATACCTAAGTCAACGCTAAGAAATGATTTACCACCATTGACAGCAAGGCCACGACGCATATTGCATCGGAACTGCGTTAAGATGTAATTTCCCGGTTTGATACCATCAAACAGTGCGTATTTAGCGTCTTCATATACAAACATACGTAGGGTTTGTGGTTCAGAACCAACCAAGTTCCCATCAATTTTTTCTTTTAAATCAAATACGAAGGTTTCACATGGGTATGTCGAGTCGTGCTTAGAGATAATCGTTGCAATAGCGAGTGCACCATTTCCCTGTGGTTCTGACAATGTATCTGTAGCTGTATTTGGAAGTGTTTTACAACCTGTAATCCCGATAGCCAATGCAGCAATTAAAAAACGTTTCATATAAAGCCTTTATTATTATCAATGAAATCATGCGCAGACACTATCATTAAAAACAAAGACTCCAACCACAAATTTATAAAAGAGTGATATTGTTAACATTGTTTTATTTATCAATAACTAACATAAAAAATCTCCACTTTGATTTATCCAATAGAGTCACTTTCAAGGAAGATCTCTTCAAGTTGTTCATTGTTAACTAAGAGGCGTTTGTAGATACACCTCCCATGTCTATGAATGCATTTTTATGCCAGTCGTTTAAATGTTATCCGTTTAAAGAATATCTATTTACGCCACATATAGACAAACTGGTCGTTTTGCGAGGTGATTTCAAAGCCAAACCTCAAGTACAACTCCCCAACTCGATTACCTTGTAAATAACACAACGCCACAGGCTTATTGAGTTTGGCTGCTTGAGCTAAGCAATCCGTTAAAACTTGGCTACCAATGCCCTTTCCATGATACTCAGGTAACAAAAAGAATCGGCAAAAATAGAAGTGATCGTCTTTGTCTTGAAGTAACACACTGCCAATCGCTTTGCCTTGATGTTCAATGATCTCGGGCCGTTCTTCAGCCCACTCTTCGGCGTGTATATCTCGTTGAACTTGCTCATCCCAACCAAATACAGCCTTGATTGGCTCAAACTCCGCGGCTTTTTTTAGATCGAACAGAAATTCATAATCTGATGACTGAGCGGGTCTTATCGAATACTTCAAAATATCTCCATATAAATCCTATTCCCGCCAACTAATCGTCTGACTAAGCCCTACAATACATGGTGTACTCTTGATGCCCTGTGTGCTCATCGGCTTGTTCACTTACGATCTTAAAACCTTGAGAAAGGTAGAACTCAATGGTCGCTTGATTCTCTTTGTACACATTCAATAACAAGTTCGGACATTCAAGCTTGGCATGTTGCATGAGCTGTTTCCCGATGCCACTCCCTTGATGCTCAGGGCGGACAAAGATCGCCGCTAGTATCCCTTCGTAAAGTGAATAGAAGCCGCGAACCTGACCATTGACTTGATACACATAGCTCTGTGATGCAGGAATATATAGGTCGCGCATATTAGCCACTTGCGACTCCCAAAACTCAGGAGTCACAAAGTCATGGGCTTTTATCGAGGCGGTTAACCAAAGATTTAAAACGGCTTCAATATCGGCTGGGTTGTACTCTCTAATCATCTTAATTCTCAGGCAATTAATATTGTTTAAACTGCGAACCAATATGCCAAGAAGCGACGTAAATTCATTGAAGATTTACGACAATGTCCCAGTCAGAATTATTGAACGGTAATGATAGACCAATACCATTGGCCGCTATTGTTTCTTAACGTATTTCGCCGTAACGAGCATTTCACCGCCACCATCCAGCTTGCAATCTAACTGATGATCTTTGCCTTCACTAATTCGTCTGATTACCGCTTTAGTGCCTATTTTCAGTACAGAAGAACTGCCTTTAATTTTTAGATCTTTAATGAAGGTAACTTTATCGCCAGTGTCTAATACAACACCATTCACGTCCTTTACACGCGCGGCTTCTCTTTCTAAACGCTCCTCTTCTGGGTTCCATTCATAGGCACACTCAGGGCAGATTAGGTTGTTTTGGTCTGGATAGACATATTCAGATTGGCATTGCGGACAAGGAGGTAAAGACATACGTTAATACTTAATTTAAATAGAATTTACGTCCATTTTAATGACTCTTGCTAGGCTTAGCGAGCACAAACCTAACAAATTATCTCAAGATAAACCTAACGTCGGAAAAGAGCGGCTCTGAAACGGACAAACACAGCCGCTAAGCTGTGTTTGTTTATGAATCGAGTGTGCCTGAGCGACAGTTGTAAGCTAGTCAGATTAACGCTCTACTTTTGGTGAGTAGATCGAATACGCCGTGATTTGTCCTGCCACAATCGCGGAGAACATAAACAGCGCCGATAAACCGATACTCGGGATCGGCAAGATTGATTGCTCAAACACAGATTGACTCGCACTCACCAATACTCGGCTACCCGGAACCAAGATGATGATACCCTGCACGATGTAAATAGAGCCGGTGAGCTCCATCTTTTTAGCAATCCAAGTTCCGTACAAAGTAATAAGAACCGTGGTTACCCAAGTACCCACAACCCAACCACTATCAAAACCAAGGTAGAACGGCCCCCACATGCCAAGAACCGCAACTGGCAAGCCAAGCAAAATGTCTTTAGGGCGCGCATTGAACATTACCCCGATAGACACAGAGATCAGCACTAAACCCGATATATGCATCCACGTGGGCACTGCATTGATATAGTCAATAGAGACCGCTTGTCCCCATATCGCTTCACCAATATTGAGACCCATGATAATCCCAACAAACAATTTGATTAGGGTTAAGGCACTCTGGCCGAGCAAACTAGTACCTGAAACTAAATCATTAAAGGCCAAACACTCTAAAGCGTTGGCTATAGATAAACCGGGGACAAACAAGACGATAGAGGCAATACACAACGCCCAAACAGGTATTGGTAGCCCTGTACTCGCTAAAAAAGCCACGAAGATACCCGTTAACAAAGCTGAGATGAACTCAACCGCGATAGCACGACGTGAATGAAGAACTTGCTGACAGACCCAAACCATTAAACCCAACAACGCAGAGAAACCGACCGCTTCCAGCGTACTGCCAACTAGCATTAAATACGCAGGTGGAATCCCCATATTGGCAAGTGCAGTCACAAATTTAGAGTAACCGACAGGCTCTGGGACTGGTTCGCTACTAGGCTGATTAATACGAATGATGGTATTGGCCAACAAACTCAGATTAATTGAAGCTGGCTTTAGACGCTTAAGAATTACGGCGTTGTTATCGTCTGGGAATTGATAATTGATCGCGGTTGGCGTCGCTTGAATCATTACATCAACGCCGTGCTTTTTTGCATAGAATTGTGTATATTTTTCAAGCTTATACGGAGCACAACCACTGCGGTGAAGAGTGTCACCAATTTCAACAATTTTGTTAATTCGGTACTGAGAAGGCATGGGAATTTTAGGCGAGACAAAATGTGCGGCAAATGTAGCAAACGATAGACGGAATGACGAGACTTTTGCGTGAATTATCAACTAAATTCGTTACTTTTTTCGTCAAAGACTTAGAAGCATCGATAACTCTACTTATTTGTAATTAGTTTAATGAATATAACGCATCGTTCGAAAGTTAAAACTATGCATCCACACTGTTATTAAAATACTCGAAAATTCGGTTTAGAATCAATTTGTGTTAACACACGTAACCTCGAACTTTGCTCTTACTTTGGACCTATTTGGGATATAAATGGCCACCAATGTAACTTTATCGAATCGAATGAAACGCTTCCCTATTACAAATAATGGTTATCTAGATAACGGTTATTTGAGAGCCTCCTGCTTAACGAGATTTTAGTCACATTTTATTCACTCTCAGGACGCCAGATATGATTGAAAAACTAGCGGAGTGGTGGTTATGCGAGCACTTAGAATAAAAATGAAAGAAAAAGGTTTCGTTTTCAGTTAGATGTGTCATTATCAAACTCGTTAAGACGATGTGCGTACATCGTATAATGGCTATTACCTCAGCCTTCCAAGCTGATGATGCGGGTTCGATTCCCGCTGTACGCTCCAGTCTTCTTGATGCCTAAGTCTTACTCTTAAGACAGTGTGCGTGCATCGTATAATGGCTATTACCTCAGCCTTCCAAGCTGATGATGCGGGTTCGATTCCCGCTGCACGCTCCAACTTCTGTTTAGTTACAAATCTCTTTAGTTACACTATCCCTTTAGATTCAGCATCTCCTCTTAGCTTCAAAACCTAAAACAATTAAAACTACGCACTTCATTGTGTGATTCTTTGTATTGAAAAAGAGCAAAACCAAATGGTATTACTCTTTGAATATTCTTAATTTAATTGATTACCTCAATCAAGCTGCCCTTCATCTAAAGCAGAAGTAACCCATACTAGCGGCGCATTCCAGTTGATGGTTATCTCGTTCAACGTCCAAGCTCCAATATTATCGCTGTAACACGTTTGTCCAACACACTTACCTTTCATCACAGCGGCAATAGGATCACTAAAACTTACCGAATTTGGGCCTCCAATTAACGCACCCGGCGCTGGTTTTGGTGAACTTTCATCAGCAGCGTAAGCCCAGAATCGATGATGAGGATTCTCAGCAGGTTTCGTTCCATAACCAGTAACATAAGAGATATTCATCGGGTTACCTCCGAGGATATAATCCATCGCACTAGCCGCCGCTTTGATGTATCGAACATCATTAGAAAAATCGTGAGCGTAAATCAAAAAAATACTTCGGTTTACAAGGTTGGAGTTTGAGCCCCAGGAATACTCTTCGACTGTATAAGGGATGTTGTAGCCTTCATTGGCAACTTGCTTAGTATAAGATTCTGCCGTTTTAATGATGTTCTTACGTGCTTGTTCAATAACTTGGTTGTCCAATGAGTTAGGTACCACGGCTAAACTCACGGTGCCCGCAGGCGCTATATACTGCCAATACATGTCACCATCGGCATTGATATTACCTTTAGGCACTTCAAGATAGTGTCGCGAATCAACCAATACCTCTTTATAAGCCTCATCATTGGTTGTGATAAAGAGCTCGGCCGCAGCCCAGTATCGCTCATCACTCAATTCGATATCATCATACGGCCCTGACCCCGTGAAGTTGTCGTAAGCATAGATATCTTGATGTTGATTTGCGGCGTTCCACGCTTTGGTCGCTGAATCCAAACATAACTGCGAGAAATCACTGTCGATATCTTTCCAAATACGTGCACACTGAGCACCAATGGCGGCCAAATTCAATGAGGCCGCTGTCGTCGGATAACCAACATAGCGTTTCTGAGTATCTTTGTGTGGCGGTAATGGCATGCCTGTCCAAGACTCATCCGCGATCTTGTGAAAAGCCAACCCTCTCGCGTTAATTTCGGTAAGTTTGAGGTTTTTACTCGCAGACTGATTACCAACAGGAACGGCGATAGGCGTGTCAGAATCAACTTGCATCGCTAACATGAACTCTATGTTCCAGCGAGCTTCAGACAACAACGGGTTAACGCCATTGGTTGCTTCAGGGATTTTTACTTTGCTCTCTGAAAAAGGAAGTGATTTGTTCTCTAAGAACTTCCCTCGCTCAAATAGGTTCAAGAGTGTCCATGTTGAGATGCCACTGTTCACCGTATATTTACCATGATCGCCTGCATCGTACCAGCCACCGGTCGCATCAATCGTCAGATCGCAGCCAGGCCATTTATTTCCCCAACTATCGACGTTATCAAAACATGTTGCAGTATCGGACATGTGACCCCCGGGCCTCGCAAGATCCTCACGTTGAACAAACTCTGGCTTTATTTCAATGCCGCTGCGATTTTGATAGAAGTAAGACAAAGCATCGAGCTTCAACTTACTATAAACATCGTTTCGAATATCGAACGGATAACTGACATCATCGCCGACTTCGATCGTTAAGCCTTTCATTGTGTCTGTATAGTTTGAAAGATTAACTCGGTGAATGTGCTCACCCGACGCTTTATTCAGGCCGAATACTTCAGTTTTACCAAGATCAAGGCTGATCCCGGAATGAGATATTAATGTCCATTTCAAAGGTGTCGTCGACGTATTTTCAACGAAGATAAATTTATCGGATTGAGGTAAGAAGCCAACTTGATTGGCTCGAATAGGCATCTTAGTCGCCACTTTTACAAATGGCTTACCTACGACAGAAACATTGTCTACACAGATGATACCTTCCTTCTGTGCGCCTAATTGAAACTGGAATTCTGTATCGGCGTCACTATCAAGTTCGTGTACAAAATCAAACGTATAGCTTTGCTTGTCTGTTGATATACCCACGTCACTTAGAAAATAATGCGTATAAGGAGGCCCTTCATGTTGGATCAAGGCTTTCATCTCAGTATCAATATTCGCATATGCATCGAACGATACCTGATATTTCTGACCTTGCTCTAAGCCAATACCGCTATGGCCTAAAATGATATCCCAAGAATTTTTTCCTGGGTTTTTAATATCAATACACGCTTCATTACTTTCTGTAGCTATGTTGGCGCCAGCATTCCACCAACCATCCATATTGCCTTTAAAGTGACTATTTCTAATCTGCTCTTCTGCGTGAATAGCTCCAGAAGATAAAATCATGATAATCGCGAGAGATAACGTTCCTTTTTGCATCATTATTCCTTAGAGATGTTTCATATATCCAAAGAAACTAGCGAAATAGATTCAATAATAGAGCGTTAACATTCGCAAAAAATGGACTCGTAAAAATAAATATTATGATTTCTTGTGATGTTTAACACTAAGGAACAAGCTCATGAATCAATTGCATGGATAGCCAAAACAATATTGTGCTAGTGCTTCTCAATTAAACTCAGATTTCATAAAAGTGCGGGTTTAATAATCTTGGTCAATATCCAAAAAAGCAGTTGTGTTAATGTGCGCGCATTAGCAACAACCAAAAATAATTAAAAATGTTTAAAAGCAATGAGTTAACAATAAACATAGAAGCAATCAATATCGCACTGTCAAAAGTCGAAAATGCGAACAAAATTCAGCTTAATACGTTGAAAGGTTATGTGAGCAGCGAACCAGAACAGGCCGTGCTTGCGTTTCGTTCTTTGAATGAAGTGGAATCGATCGACGACAAGCTTAAGAAGATCATGTCAGAGCTACCACACCTCAGTGGTGAAGCACACCACTTACTGGAAACATCGATCCTATTACAGTAGTGGCCAAGAAAGATAAGTCTCAACTAGCGTGATGAGCTAAGACTTATCTTTTAGCTTTCTGTTTTAGTACTTTTCTAGCAGCTATTTCTAGCTCTATTAGATAATGCCTAAAGCGTTATCGACTTCGCCATGCCCGCTTCCGCATGTCCTGGAATATTGCAGGCAAATTCGACTTGATTATCACCGTGGAAATGCCACAGCATCTGCTTCGCTTTGCCCGACTTAACTGTGACTGTACTTCCCAAATCATGAGCGTGATTACCCATATTTTTCATCATTTCACGATGCTCTAATTGCTCTGAAGCAGAACCAATCGAGAATTCATGATCAATCTTGCCTGTGTTCATCACAACGAACTGCACCACGTCGTTCGGCTCAATATCGACCTTGTTCTTAAAGGTGATTTTCATGTCATCGCTCAGTAGGACATGAACTACTTTATCCGGTTTCTCGCCTTGAGCTGGCATCCCAACTTCTGACATACCTTCCATGTCCATCATTCCATCCATATTCATCATCTTTGAATGGTCCATCTTTCCACTCGTCATCATACTGTGATCCATTTTTGAATGATCCATTTCTCCGCTCTTCATCATCGAATGATCCATACCTGATTGATCCATATTTGATTGGTCACCAGCTGAATGGTCCATTGCAGCAAACGCGGTTGCTGTAGTCAGTGTTAGAGCTATAGCAATTAGTGTCTTTTTCATGATCGTTCCTTAGATTAATTCAGTTATTTATTTGTTAGTTTCACATGTTCATGTGGTGCACCCTTACCTACGCTTGTTTTGGCAAGTAAGTGCTAATAATCAAGACTTTATTTGTTTGTCTCGCTTTGGCTGTGCGTAATCTCACGCTGTTTCCAGAGCTTAAAGATTGCAGGCAACACCAGTAGGGTAAGCAACAGCGCAGAAGCCATTCCGCCTATCATCGGCGCGGCAATTCGTTGCATCACTTCCGAACCAGTACCCTCGCCATACATAATTGGAATGAGACCGATGATCACCGTAAGAACCGTCATCATCACAGGGCGCACACGCAGTCCTGCGCCTTCTCTAATGGCATCGGTTAGATCAGCTTGTTGAAGCGTTTGTTGGTTTTGTTCTGCATCGAGCTTTTTGTAGTGCCACGCTTGGTTGAGATAAACCAACATGATCACGCCTATCTCGACCGCAACGCCTGCAAGTGCAATAAAGCCAACACCCACCGCAATCGAGAAGTTGTAATTTAGGAAATGCATCAACCACAGTCCGCCCACCATAGCCAAAGGAAGTGTTGCCATGATCATCATCACTTCACCGACGCGGCGGAAGCTTAGGTAGAGCAACAACATGATGATGGCGATGGTGATCGGCACAACGACACTCAAACGCTCCTTCGCACGCTCCATGTATTCGTATTGACCAGACCAAGCGAGCGAGTAACCCGCCGGTAATACAACTTGTTCGGCAACGACTTTTTGCGCTTCAGCCACGTAAGAACCTAAATCACGACCATCAATGTCCACGAACACCCAACCGTTAGGGCGTGCGTTCTCCGTTTTGATCATCGGTGGGCCATCTTCATAACGAATATCAGCAACATCAGAGAGAGCAATTCGCGCACCGTTTGGTGTCACTAACGGCAGGTTCTGCAACTTAACGACAGAGTCACGATAGCTTTGTGGATAGCGGACATTGATTGGGTAACGTTCTAGCCCCTCAACGGTTTCGCCCACATTCATGCCACCAACCGCAGTCGAAATAACCTGTTGCACTTCTTTAATGCTCAAGCCATATCGCGCAGCCGAGCGACGTTTGATGTCTATCGTCACATAACGACCACCAGCCACACGTTCGGCATACACAGAAGCCGTACCACTGACACCATTCAAGATAGGTTCAAGTTGCGAACCAATATCTTCAATCACGCTCAGATCCGGGCCTGCGATTTTGATACCAATGGGGGTTTTAATACCAGTCGCTAACATGTCGATACGGGTTTTGATTGGCATAACCCAAGCATTGGTTAAACCGGGGAACTGAATCAGATCATCAAACTCTTTACGCAGCGACTCCGTAGTGACGCCGTCACGCCACTCATCTCGCGGTTTAAGCTGAATCACGGTTTCAATCATGGTTAACGGTGCAGGATCGGTTGCCGTCTCTGCTCGACCAATTTTGCCCCATGTGGTTTCGACTTCTGGAATGTTTTTGATGAGCTTGTTGGTTTGTTGCAACAACTCACGAGCCTTACCTATTGAGATACCCGGATACGTGGTTGGCATGTACATCAAATCCCCTTCGTCCAAAGGAGGAATGAACTCACTACCAAGCTTGCTGGTTGGGTAATAGGCAGACGCCATTAAGCCAAGTGCGATAACAATCATCACCTTTGGATATTTTAAGCTGAGGTTTAGAAGCGGCTTGTACATCGCCACTAAACTGCGGTTAACTGGATTCTTGTTTTCAGGTAACACGTTGCCACGAATAAAGTAGCCCATTAACACAGGCACCAGCGTGATTGCCAAACCGGCTGCTGCAGCCATCGCATACGTCTTGGTAAACGCAAGTGGCGAGAACATCTTGCCTTCTTGCCCTTCTAGCGCGAACACAGGCACAAAGCTCAAGGTAATGATAATCAGAGAGAAGAACAGCGGCGCGCCAACTTCTTCTGCTGCCTTACCAATCACTTGCCAACGGTTTTTGTCAGTGAGCGGAGTCCGTTCAATGTGTTTATGAACGTTCTCAATCATCACTATGGCACCATCCACCATGGCGCCAATCGCAATCGCGATCCCGCCAAGAGACATAATGTTGGCGTTAATACCCTGCCAATGCATAACGATGAATGCGCCTAAGATACCGACAGGCAAACTTAGCGCGATAACCAGTGATGAGCGGATATGGAACAAGAACAGCGCACACACGACGGCAACCACGATGAACTCTTCAGCCAGCTTCTTCCAAAGGTTTTCAACGGCTGAATCAATCAAAGTCGAACGGTCATAAGTCGCGACAATCTCGACACCATCAGGTAAGCCCGCTTGCAGTTCAGCGAGTTTGGATTTAACCGAGTCGATCACTTCACTGGCATTTTCACCAAAGCGCATCACGATTACGCCGCCAACGGCTTCACCTTCACCATTCAGCTCAGAGATACCACGACGCATTTGTGGTCCAAGGTTGATGTCAGCAATGTCACCTAATAGCAGCGAAGTACCTTTGTCGGTCACTTTCAACGGCAGAGATTGAATGTCTTCGATGCTTGTGAGGTAGCCGGTTGTACGAACCATGTGCTCGGCTTCCGCAATCTCAACCACTGACGCACCGGTTTCTTGATTACCATCTTGGATTGCCTTGTTGACTTGCTGAAGCGTTAGGTCGTAAGCACGTAACTTGGCAGGATCAATCTGTACTTGGTACTGCTTCACCATGCCGCCAACGGTCGCCACTTCAGACACGCCTTCTACGGTTTGCAGCTCGTATTTCAAGAACCAATCTTGCAGACTACGAAGCTCTGCTAAGTCGTGCTTACCGGTTTTGTCTTGCAGTACATAGCTGTAAACCCAGCCTACACCAGTTGCATCTGGTCCTAGTGTTGGCTTCGCACTCGATGGCAAGTTAGGTGCAACTTGGCTTAAGTACTCCAACACTCGTGAACGCGCCCAGTACATATCGGTATCGTCATTGAAGATGATATAGACATAGGAATCACCAAAGAACGAGTAGCCACGAACCGTTTCTGCACCCGGAACGGCTAACATCGCCGTTGTGAGCGGATAGGTCACCTGATCTTCGACTACTTGAGGCGCTTGCCCCGGATAGCTGGTTTTGATGATCACCTGGACATCAGAAAGATCTGGGATAGCATCGACGGGCGTATTTTTAACGCTGTATAAGCCGCCAAATACGATGGCGACCGTGGCAACCAGAACCAAGAATCGGTTACTGATGGACCAACGAATGATTGCATTGATCATAGTTCGCCCTCACCCGTGCTATTCGTCGGTTCAAGAGATTTGAGCACATAATCAGAACCTTGCTTCGCCACTAGAAACCGAATGCTTTGACCCTCGGTAAACTCGGATAAATCAAGGTCATCACTTACTTGGAAGTTCATTTCACCCGCCTTCCAATTCCAGTCAGGCACTGGCTTGTGATTTACGGTGATCATGCCAAAATCTGCCATCAACATAGTGATGTCACCTGTTACCCAAACTTCGCCAGCGATCTTGTGTTTGTTGACCTTGTAATCAACAACCTCGTACTGCCCTGACTCTGTCTTTCTCATCTCAAAATCAATTGCCTTACCACGCTGCACGTCACTCATGTCCAAGCCTTCCGCAAAGGTGAAGTTCATCACCATGCCCGGCCAATCCCATTCTGGAACAGGCTGATGGTTAATCGTCACCATGCGACTGCCTTGCATAACATCGGAAATTTCACCGTTTGCCCATACAGTTTCAGCATCTTCCTCAACACCATTGATGCGCGACAGATCAGCTGATTGGCTAGATTCAGAATCCAACATGAAGTGCGCAGAAGTGACAATGTTTTTGCCTTGCTCCAGCCCTTGAAGCACCTCTATTTTTTCGCCAGCTTCACGACCAACCTCAATACGAGCAGAACGATACTTTCCAGAACCTTCTGACATTACCACTCGAGTCATACCACCGGAGTGAATCACCGAAGATCTTGGGATAGTAAGAACGGCTTCATCACTAATGGGTTTCAGCGCAATATTGGCAAACATATTTGGCTTTAGCTCGCCGTGGGGATTGGAGAACTTCAAACGAACGCGCAAAGTTCGAGTTTTTGGGTCAAGGATTGGGTAAACGTAATCGACATTACCTAACCACTCTTTGCCGGGAATCGCATCTAGAGTCATCACCGCATTGCTGACTGATGAGATCCAGTGCGCTTGGCGCTCAAACACTTCGGCATCAACCCATACTTCCCCTAGTGGGCCTGCACTGATCACCGCTTGTTCTGGTGAAAGGTAACCACCTTCTCGAATATTCAGACTTGCAATGACACCATCGGCTGGCGCTTTAATTTTAATGGTTTGCGAAGCTTTGCCTTGTCGCGTAATAGCGCGGATTTGCGTCTTATCAACACCCAAGGTAATCAAGCGTTCAGTCGAGCCCTTGATCAAACCTTTACGACCCGTTTTATAAGCACTGATCAACTCTTCTTGTGCTTTAACAAGCTCTGGAGAATAGAGTGTGAAAAGCACATCACCTTTGTTTACCTTCTCACCCACTGCGTTGATATAGAGCTTCTCAACCCAGCCAGCTGCTCTTACGTTGGTTTGCCACAATGTACTTTCATCAAACGCCACATAACCCACGGTTTCAATCCGAGGAGACAACGCTTCAAAGTTAACTGTTGCTGTTTTGACACCAAGATTATTTTCTACCGACGGGTCGATAAACACAGTTCCCGCCTTGTCTGGTCCCGCACTTGAGTCATCCGCATAAACAGGAATTAAATCCATCCCCATTGGTGACTGCCCCGGTTTGTCTCGCTGATAATTTGGGTCCATCGGAGCCACCCAGTACAGAGGCTCATCCTTGGTTTGTTTACTTACTTCGGCGTCTGTACTTGTTGCCATTGCTGACATGTTATGTGCTGACCCAACGACAAAGTGATTCACACCAAACCCCAATGCACCACCGACCAATAAAGCGATTGTTGCTACTTTTACTGTATTCATTGTCTATTCCCTTATTGATTGGCTGTGTGTTTAGTTGCGCTTGAGTTGAGTTGTGGTTGGTTTACTTGGTATTCAAAACCACTGATTAACGCCGCCAGTTTGCTGTTAACGATATTGAGATCGGTGATCAAACGTTGTTGCTCTAACTTAAGCGCCAGCTCATCGGTCGTTGTTAAAATGACATCGTTAAACTGAGCGGTATTGTTTTGATAACCCCTTTCAACCGCGCTGATTCGGGCTGCGGTTTGAGGAAGCAAGGACGTTTGATAGCGATCTAATCGCTGGATAAGATTTGATCTGTCCACCAGCAATGCGTTCACTTGCGCGTTCATTTGGGAAAGTAAGGTGTCTTTTTGAGATTTAGCCGCACCAACTTGATACTGAGCAGCCGATAAGTTTTTATCTTGTCGATTCCCCGTAAACAGCGGAATGTCGACTGTCAGATAAGCACTCACCAAATCAGAAGCAGGTTCACCCGCCATGTTATTGGCTTGGCGGTACGCATACATCACTTCTACCCCAAACTGCGGGGTATAAGCTTGCTCGGCTAACTCAACCTGAGTTTGATTGGAGGAAATACTGACATCGGAGATCTTAACCAAAGGATGGTCAGTCAGTAGCTGGTAGTGCTTGGTTGAATCGGTATTGGTCGCTAATTTGCTTTCTAACAATGACCAATCGATTTGGTTAGTTGCATTCAATGTGCCCTGAGAATCAAGAACCTGAGAGCCTAGCCAATCAGAACCCAACCATTCAGAAAGCTGAGAGATTAAACGTCGTTGAACCTGTTGGTTTGCCTGAAGTTTCTCATCAAGCTTGCTCACTTGAAGCTGAGCATTAAGCAGATCTTGTGCTTCACTTTTACCAATCGAGTAATTGGTTTGTACATAATTTTCAAGCTCAAGCAACAAACGACGATTTTCACGCATAACACCTTCTGCGACTTTCTGGTAACCCAATTCAAGCCAAAGCTGCGTCATGCTATTCGCAACCGTCAATTCTCTTGCTTGCACCTGCAAAGCTAAAGCATCAGCCTGTTGGCCTGCCTTTTTCTGTTGGAGGTTAAGCGTATCGCCACGCTCAAACTGCTGCATCAACCCTACCGATATATTAGTCATCGGGTCTTCGTCGAATTGAAAGCTATCGACAGGCAAACCGCCAAATCCAACTTTTAATTTCGGGTCCATTAAGGTCGCGTTGGCAATGCCCGTTTCTCGCATCGCTTGAGACTGAGCAAAGTACTGTTTGCGATTTCCATCTTCGCTTAAAGCAATCTCAATCAGTGTATTGAGTTGCTGCGTCGAACTTGCTTGGTCATGTGCTGAAATATCTTGAGCATTTGAAGCTGACGCAGTGGTAGCCGCGAGCGTAGCACTTGAAAACAAGGCCATAGGCAAGGCAGCAGCAACCACTAAGCTCGTGTTCATGACAAACACAGAGGTTGTTGGTTTCATATTCACAATGAATGTCCATATCTAGCGCTAATTAGCGCATAAAAAAGAATGACTTATCAGATTTAGCTAACTGATAGAGCTGTATTTTTAGATATAGATTTATGCAGTGGGCGGGCGTAACAAAGATTGAGCACGTGCGACTTTCTGGCCAATCGTGACCGATTGAAAACGAGCTAATGAAAAGGAAAGTTGATCAACGGCTTGAACAGCCTGAATTGGATAGGGACTTGCAGAACACATTGAGGCACAGCAATCGGCACTCGAACAATGGTTACCCATCATCGAACTGCCGTCTTCGCTCATTGAAGACATATCGTATTGAGCCATCAAAGCATGGGCACTCATGTTAGAGTCTTCAGCGTGTACTTTTTCACTCATCACATGACACCCTGCCATTGAATCATTAACCGAAGTACCGCTGTGGTAACAAGCCGATTTGCTCGACCCCATTTCCATCATCATTACTTCAGTCATCAAGGCTGAGGAGCTTGAGGCATAGCTAGACATCAACATCGCAATGATGCTGAAAACAATAATCCAAGTTTTTCGGAATGTGTTTGTCATAGCTTACCTTTAGGTTTTCAAGGTAACTATAAAGGTTACCCTTAGGGTAAGGTCAATGATGAAGTACACAGATGTGATGAAATTGATGGTAGTTGCTGAATAGATGGACAAAAAGAACACTCAACAAGCAACTGAGTGTTCCTAATACTAAGTTCAATTAATCGTTTACCGGGGTTTGCGCATCATACTCAACTAGCGAATTTTTGAGTGCCTGTAGATCAGAACCACTTAAGTGCTTCCTCAATAATTCAAACTTATCTTCAGGCCAGTCGTATATTTTCATCGAAATCAGTTCTTCAATAACAGACTCGTCGAAACGGTATTTAACCACTTTCGCAGGAGAGCCACCGACAATGCAGTAGGGAGCGACGTCTTTTGTCACAACACTATTTGCAGCAACCACAGCGCCTTCACCAATCGTTACTCCTGGCATTATCATGGCTCGCATGCCTAGCCAAACACCATCTTCAATATGAGTGTCACCCTTGCCGATATACGCGTCTTCAATCACGTCCATAAACGGATACAGTGAAAACCAATCCACTCTGTGAGTATGATTTCCGCCCATGAGAATGACAACTTCTGCGCCAATGCAAACATAGTCACCAATATAGAGTTCGTCGATTTCCCATCGAGGCTCCCACTGGCGGCTGACTTCGTCACCATGTAAATAGCGTACTACCGATTGTTCGAAGCCATTATCCCAACAATCACTGTAATAACTGTGTTGACCTTTTACGTGAATATTGGGGTTGGTTACGATTTCATGCAGCAACTCGAATTTGGACCAATGCTTGTTTTGCATTTTTACCTCTGATTAATCTTTATTAGTTAAATATCAATATACTCGACCATACAGATTCAACGTGCACAGCTTCGCTGACGTAGTAGCAATGGGTGCCCTGATACATCAATAGTGTAGTCACAGTTGAAATGATCGTAATGCCGCTAAAACTAAAAAGGTGTCAGTGGATTCGAGGTTGCTTTAAGAGAGGAAGTAATTTCAAAGTTTGCTCAGTTGGTTATCGATAACTTGGTTAGATAATTTACAGGTGTATTGTATCCGTTAATGCACACTCATTTGACACAAGAATGTGATTAATAAGGTTTCAAATATCGTTTTTAGAATACAAGTTTGAGCCTGTAATTAACACAAACTCAAACTTAGACTCGCTTATTAATTTAGGCTTACGCTTGGGTCTAGGATCAGCGATTACATGCGAGCGAGCTGTACTTTTCTGTCTTTATTCACCACGCAAAAGTTGCCGCGCTTAGTACGACACTTAGAGCATCGCTCACATTCAACAGGACTTCTATCCCCTTCCTTCCAACGCTTAACTAAATGAGGCTCTGATAGCAGAGGTCTTGAAAGCGCGAAGTATTCAATACCCGTGTTATTAGCGATGGCTTCAATCGCATCGAAATCTGTCAATCCACCCACAGTGATCACCGGAATATTAACGTCTTGGCTGATAGCATGACCATATTCGTGAAAATAACCTTCAGCTTGAATAGTGAATCCATCGTGATATTCGCCAATCATGGTGTCGGCTTTACCATGGATGTTGCCTGACACCACGATGCCATCAACACCAATTTCTTCAAGCTTCTTACACACCGATCGAGTTTCATCAAACGTCACTCCGCCCTCGAAAAACTCAGAAGCTGTAAGCTTAACTAAGATAGGAAAGTCATCACCTACCAACTTACGAGTCGATGTGTAGATCTCAAGCAAGAATCTCATACGATTTTCTAAGCTACCGCCGTATTCATCTTCACGTTGGTTGTAATAAGGGCTTAAGAACTGGTTAATCAGGTAGGTGTGTGCAGCATGAATCTCAACGCCATCAAAGCCTGATTTTTGTGCTCTCAAAGACGCTTGAGCAAAGGCATCAACAATGTAGTCGATCTCGTCTTTGGTCATCGCTTTGCCTAGTGTTTGAGTTCCTTTTTCCGGAACCTCGCTTGGTGCGTAGATCACTCGTTCGCCAAGATCATGCGTGGTTTTGGTGCCACCATAAGCCAATTGCATTACTATGTTAGAGTCGTTGTCGTGCACCAGTTGAGTCAGTTTCTGATACTCTGCAATGAATGAGTCGTTATACATCCCCATCATGCCCGCATTAGGCTTTTCTTCTTCAACGATGTTCGCGTAACCCGTCACGATCAGGCCGACTTCACCTTGAGCCAACTCTTCGTAGATAGCGTACAGTTTATCTGTCATATGCCCATCCTCGGTGGCCATATTTTCCCACGTTGCACTTCTCATGAAGCGATTCTTTAGTGTCATCTTGCCAATGTGGGTTTCTGTAAACAAAGTGCTCAAGTGTCTTCCTCTCAAAATCGTATTACGCAAGTTACCCATTAAGCATGGGCACTGATTCAAGCGGATAGTACAGAGAATATGGCAGGTAAAACTTAATCTAGATTAAGAGAGCGCCACTCTTATATGAGAGAGGTATAGAAAGCATCAAAAAGAGATAAAAAAGATTGGAGAAATGGTAATAAAAGAAAGTCGCTCAACTTTAATAAGCGACTTTGTTCAATTTAATCTGGACTAAGTCAATGGTTCTTACGAGAGGTGTCCACCTGCGAATTGCTACCTGCTAACAGCTATTTAAACTCATAGGTGTAAGACGCACCAACACTGTTATTCTCACCGAAGTCATCATCAGCAAAAATAGTGAAGAAATTGAACGACTGGGCGTCACTCAATTTGTAGCTAGCACCGACCCCTGCCCAATAGCCTGAATAATCATCAGAACCCATAGAGCCACCACCAAAGCCCATGATAGACCACTCTTCAGTTATCGTTTTCAGACCAAATGCACCAATATAACCGCCATGAGTCGAACTCGGCATCAATACATAATCAGAACCCACATTCTCATCATAGAATACCGCCACTTCACCATCGTTATAGCTGTAGCCAGCCATCGGGAAGATTTGCCAACCAAAGGGTTCGATATCGAAATAACTCAATGGAACAAATGTTCCGATACTGTAGTTATTCTTGTAAGCATCGTTGTCGTATTCAGAGCGACTAAAGTTGAAATTGACGATCCCCAAAGGCAATAGCCATGAGCCGCCCACTCGCCATTCTTCGCCGTCTGCATTAACGCGCGCGTTGATCATTCGCGCTTCATCAAGCCCGATAGAACCCGAAAACTTAAGCTCTTCGTTATATGCAACGCCGGCTTTAGTTACGATCTTGGTTGGATCATCCGGATGCTTCTCTTCAGAAAAAGCACCCATCGAGCACAGTGTCATTGCTGCAACAATTAATAGATTATATTTTGTCATTAGAAGGTCGCACTAACGCCAACAAAGTGGATGCGACCGTCGAATGAGCCGTTTAGCAAAGTATTACCTTTTGGTCCACTTCGATTCATATCAACTGAACCTAAATCCGCATACTCGTAGAACATATCAATCAAGATATCATCCCAATACGTTGAAGCACCTACCGAATAGCGATACTGTTCGCCTACAGGAAGGTCAACCCACTGCATTGATGGATCATCTTGTGGTGAGGTCTCATAAGAGAAGCCGGCTTTCAAACGCCAGTCTGAGTTAAGTTGGTAATCTGCACCAACCGCAAACTTCCACACGTCGTCCCAATCGCGTTCAAGTGGAACACCACTAATTGGGCTTCCAGCAACACCAAAATCAAGAACTGTTGTATCCCACTCACTCCAACGATGTAATTGCACACTAGCCAATAAGTCGAGCTTTGGGTTAAGTGCGTAACTAGCGCTGATATCAACGATCTCTGGTAAAGCAAGATCCATAGCTAGAGAGTTAGAAAAATCTTCTACCCCTCTTAACTCATTATTAAACTCGTGCTCAAGCTTTGACCGATAGCTAGCACCCAACTTAAGTTTATCCGACGGCGTAAACATTACACCTAGGTTATAACCATAAGCCCAGTCAGTGTCTTGCTTTGCTGTAAAAACAGAGGATGACTGTTGTAACGCAGCCCAACTTAACTGGATACCGGCACCAACCGACCACTGGTCATTCAGTTGGTAGCTTAGTGATGGGTTTACTTGCATCGCAGTGAGGGTGATATCTTCTAAGAGTTCAGCTCCCGCCCACTCACTGCCGTAATCAAGGCTAGAGCCCCCTACTGCACCCAGCGCGATACCAAGGTGTAATTTGTCAGTCACTTGGTGAGCGTGAAAGGCACCAAATGACGGCATTACGGAATGAGCTTTACCATCTGGATTACCATCGTTGTCTTGATATTGCATCTCAAGATCAAACGCCATGGTGTTGATGGTCGTTTTGCTTTCGCCCATATGAGACATGGTGGCAGGGTTCGTCCACATTGCAGCAGCAGAGCGAGTATAAACACCGTCCCCGGCGCCGGTAGTACCAGCATTGGCGACGACAGCTTCTTGTAAAAACAGACCACTTGCGAAAGCATTTAAACTTGTAAAAATTGCGGTGGCAGCTAGCGAGTAAGTAAAAGTTTTGTTCATCAGATTGCTCATTTAGCCTTAGACATTAAATTGCTCTAAGGCTACCGCAAAGTCCCATAAACAAAGGTAATAACGATTATTCCTGTACAAGCCCTACTTAAAGGTTCTGGGAAGATATTTTCGTGGTTTATCGTTATGAGTTTCACGCTGGATGGCAATCGTTCTGTTCTTCCTTGCTCCAACTTTGATTTGATACCAAGTCTCTAAAAACAGCGCAATACCAGGGCTAGACCACCACGTTTTATTGTAGAGCTTCTTATTGGCGGCAAAGACATCTGGCGATCGATTAGCACACTCAAGTGCTAACGCATAAGCTTCAGCGTAAGGATCTTCTGCAATCTTGGTCACCAATCCATATTCTTTCGCAGTTTCACAGTCGATCACCTTCGCGGTCATCGCCATTTCCAAAGTATGATCCTTACGCATAAGTTCACGAAATGCGATGGCGCCCCCCATGTCAGGAATCAAACCCCATTTCGCTTCTAATATCGAGAAGTTGGCGTCTGGGCTAGCAATTCTAAAATCACCGCCGCTGACTAACTGTAGACCTCCTCCCCAGCAACGCCCATGTATCGCAAAAATCACCGGGCATGGGATATCTCGCCAGCCAATAGAGAAGTATTGCGCAGCATTCGGCAACGTTGGCCACCATTTAAATAGAAGCTTCAATGCCCCAGCTTTACTATTCAATAAAGACTTAACATCAAGCCCTGAACAAAAATCCGCGCCATTCCCCTTCACTATAACAACGCGAATCTCGGTATTCTTTTTTAGCTCCCTGATCATAGTGTTAACGCCTTGAAACATCGCCATATCAATAGCATTCAGCTTATCTGGACGGTTCAATACTACGGTCGCGATTTGGTTTTCATCGATGGAACAAGTGATACGAGAAAGGTCGGTCATGTGGGCTACTCAACTAAGTGGTCAGACCTTTAGGTTATACATCTTGTTAACATATGCAAAGTTTGCGTATGAGAAGCGAGACCTGTGTTGCTTAACACCTCCCCTTTACACAAACGACATGAATAAAAAAAGCAGTGATGGATCGCTCCATTCACGGCCTTTCATACTTGTTCCAATGAACAATGAACCGAGCTCTTAACTTACTATCCGTTAATTTACGCTCTTCGAGATTTCAGTAACAAGAAGATGAAATAACTGCCGCCAATAATGGAAACTAAGGTTCCTGCCGCAAGCTGCGCGGGGAACACCACCACTTGACCTAGCCAATCGGCAAATAGCATCAATGCTGCGCCAATCAAAAACGCCAAGATAATCTGCTCTCGAACCAAACGAGCCCCTACCATTACAGCGATATGCGGAGCTAACAAGCCGACAAATGCGACAGGCCCCATGGTGGTTGTCACGACCGAACATAAGATCGCAACAATACACAACAAGGCGACGTAGGCGATGTTGATATTCAACCCTCTGGCACTCGCGAACTGACGTCCAGTCGCAATTAAGGTCACCCAACGACTCAACAATAGAGCAACACCTATGCAAGCCGTAATCACGACAGCCATTATAGTGGCAGACTCAGGTTCAACACGATAGGTAGACCCTGCTAACCAAGCCAATAAGGTGTATTTCCCCTCACCTACTCGCGTTAGAGAAAATTGCACTAAAGCTTCCAGTACTGCGGTCAGCGAGATACCTGTCAGGATCAGAATAGACGGTGCAAACTGATGCTTCTTGCCAAGAAATAGCAATAAACAGAGTGCAATCGCACTGCCTAAAAACGCAACCCACGGGCTTAGTGAGTGAATCGAGTATCCCATAAACAGACTACTGAAAATCAGCGCTAACACCGCACCTGCCGATACGCCAAGAATGTCTGGGCTTGCAAGTGGGTTATAAACCAACCTTTGTAAAATCACACCAGCCACTGCCAAACCGCCACCAGCGAATATCGCCGTTAACATTCTCGGCCAACGAATCGACCATTCAAATACATCGGGGATAACGAAGTAGCCCATATCTGAAGAAGGCTGAGACAATGTACTCAACGCCAGCAACCCGAGGATCATCGAGCCCAACAAGAAGTAAGCCAAAGATGAAATAGACTTCGGCCCTTTAGGCATCGAGAAAAATAGCTGATCTTGAGCAGACATTTGCTTGCGAGCAATAATGATCAACGCTGGAGCACCAATCACCGCGGTTGCCGTCCCTGTTGGAATCATATCTAAAGACCATTGCGCCAAGAATATCGCCAAGCTGTCGGTGACACAGAGTAATAACGCACCTAATACACAGCTTGCGACGAGTTCAGATTTGGCCTTTAGAAAACCTAAATGCCTAGCAATGTTTGGAGCTATCAAGCCGATAAAGCTGATCACGCCTACCGAGGTAATCGATACTGAAGCCAACCAAACGCCAACCGCCATCAATACAAAGAATGTTGCGCCAATATTGAGCCCGCGCGCTGCTGCCCCTTCAGTCCCGATCGAAAGCAAAGTCAGGATTCTTGGCGCCAACAAGAAGATGGCGAAGATCGGCAGCAACTTAGGCATCAGCCAAATTATTTGTTCCCAACCGTTCTGTCCTAGATCGCCCGCCCCCCATACAAACAGATTTTGAGCGTACTGGTCGTTAAGCAGAATAATCGCCGTTGCAAATGCCCCTAGCAATAAGTTGATCGCCATGCCCGCCAATACAATTGGCAAGCCGCTCATATTTTTGATTCCGACAATCGAAACAATCAGCCCCATAGCAAGCAATGCCCCGACTAGCGCAAACCAAACCGAATATTGAGCAACTAACATTGGCGCCACCACATTCAGAATAACCAAACCAAGCCATGCACCTGATGATGTACCTAAAGTTAACGGCGACATCATGCGATTCTGAGTCAGCTGCTGGAACAAACTACCTATGGTGCCAAGTGTTCCACCAACCAAGATCGCCATCACCAAGCGAGGTAAATTGACATAGGTTAACGCCATCAGCTCGAATGAATCATCGACCATTACGTTGAATGTTGCGATATCACTGATCTGTGAGGCTTGCTGAAGCAACTCACCAATAGGGCCAAATTCCGACTGCCCTAACCACAAATGAATAAGGGCAGCACAAAGCAGCGCAGCCCCCATCATAAAACCACTGGATTTCATTACTGCTCCGCTAGCGTCAACAACGAGTGCGCCATGGCTTCTGTGTTATACAAAATCGACATTGCACCGCCGTAACTCCAACTTGCGGCTACTGGACTAAATTGACCATTACGAACAAAGGGCATGCTCTTCCAAACCGGAGAACGGTCTAGCTTGTCTTGATATGGGAAAGGTTCAAAGTAAAGCGCAATCCCCTTCTTCACGTTCTTAAGCTCGGTCATACGCTTTTGACTGATACCCCACTGACTTGCAGGAAGATCCA
Source organism: Vibrio sp. S/42/10 (assembly GCF_029890535.1). Classification (NCBI taxonomy): domain Bacteria; kingdom Pseudomonadati; phylum Pseudomonadota; class Gammaproteobacteria; order Vibrionales; family Vibrionaceae; genus Vibrio; species Vibrio sp. S/42/10. The sequence continues at coordinate 78,875 of NZ_JAKMZC010000018.1, forward strand.
TCGCATTGTCAAAGCCAAGCTGCTCAAGTGCATATTGTGGAATAGAGTTATCACCGTAAATGTATACAGAAGTCGTGCTCGCAAAACGGAAAGAGGTAACTTTCGGCTTGTCGCCTGGATACGCTTGGTCTAACTCAGCTTTTAGAACAGCGATACGTTCATCCATTGCGGCCAATTTTTGGTTCGCTTGTTCTTCTTTACCAAGCAATTGACCTATCTTCTTGAAGTTCTCGATAGCCGCCGCTGCATTGCTGTGCTGGTCACTGTATGTTTGGTAGTAAAGCACGGGCGCAATTTCAGAAAGTCGTTGCTGAAGATCTTTCTGAGGCGAAGCGATAAGAATCACATCAGGGTTTAGCTTCTTCAAAGCAGAGAAATTAGGCTCAGTTCGAGTGCCAATATCTGCCACGCCTTCTGGAATCGCAGGTTGAACAACCCAATCTGTATAGCCAGCGATATCAGGCACTGCCACTGGTGTTACACCGAGTTCAATCACTTGTTCGGCTATGTCCCAGTTCAGCGCAGCCACTCTAACAGGCTGAGCTTCAAGGGTTTTAACACCCTCACTGTCTTCAACTTGAAAGTTGGCCATCGCTTGAGCTGATAACAACAAGCTCAATGAGACAATGAACGAACTCACTTTAGGGACACGAGAAGTAAAATAGTTGGCTTTCATATAATCACTGTCACTTTTTAATTGTTTATTTAACGACAAAAGCAGCCCACACAGGCTGCTTAGATTTATGTATTCAAATAAATTAGAACTCGTAGTTCACGCTGAGTTCTACAGACTGCTCAGCACCGAACCAGCAGTTCGATTGATCGTAACAGGCATAGTATTCTTCATTGAAGATATTATTTACGGCTAAGTTAGCAGTAGCGCCTGATAAAGTATCACTCGCTGCACCTAAGTCATAACCTACAGACAGGTCAACCACTGTGTACGCAGGTACTTTACCTTGAGTATTACTCGCATCCATTTGCATTTCGCCAACATAACGAGCACCAGCACTGAATCGGGAGCCCGCTAGCATGCCGTTAAATACGTTGTAGTTAGCCCACAAGTTCGCAGTATGTTCAGGTACATAGATTGGCGTAGTGCCCTCTAGGCCATTACTCGTGTCTTCTGTTATTTCCATATCGACGTAAGTGTAAGCTGCCGCAATATCAAAGTTCTCAGTAGCAAACCAACGGCCTGATAGTTCAGCACCTTGCGATACCACTTCACCCACTTGAATTCTTGGTCCATAGACGTTTGTCGGATCTGTCATCAACATATCTTGCTTAACAATATGGAATAAAGAAACCGTCGCTTCTTTCGACATATCATCAGACAGGTATTTCACACCAATCTCAGCTTGCTGCGCCATTTCAGGATCAAATTCGTTGCCACTCTTATCAACACCCGGAGCTGGCTCGAAACTGGTCGCGTAACTCGCAAATGGAGATAGACCATTATTAAGTTCGTATAAACCACCTACACGATAAGTAAATTGCTTGTGATCAGATTCATGTGCGTAGTAATCGCTTTCTGACTTGTAGTGATCAAAACGAGCACCTGCAATTAGGACAAGAGCATCTAAACGAACTTGGTCTTGAAGGTATAAGCCAAGTTGGCTTGATGTGGTGTCATCAAGATACTCACCCGTTTTTGTTACATCGCTACGATCGAGGAGATCATTGTTAGGGTTCAACGGGTCGAAGCTATTGAAACCACTTCCGTTAGCGCTATAAGACGAGTAATTTACGTCTCCATCCATATTTTGATAATCGATACCAACTAACACATTGTGTTCTATTGAACCAGCTTTGATAAGACCACTCAATTGGTTATCAATGACAAAGCCTTTAAAGCTTTCATCTGTAGAATACAAGTATCGACTAAGTTGATTCGGCGTATTTGAATCGTAGCTCACATGGTAAGTGTTCTCTTGGTAAAGAGATGCATCGGTATAACGAGCATTCTGTAAGAATGTCCAATTATTATTGAAGTCGTGGTTAATCTTATAACCAACCATCAACACTTCACGTTCAAATTTACTCCAGTTCTTATCACCCATAGAAACAGATGGGTTGCTTGCTTTCAGAACATCTAATGGCATTGAAGAGTTGATGCCCATTGAAGGATCGTTTTGGTAATAAAGGTTGAAGTTGATTAATGTGCTGTCTGTTGCTTGCCAGTCTACAGAAGGGGCAATTAAGTAACGTTCTTCTTCAGCGTTATCAACTTGGCTATCTTGTTTGCGAGCAAGTGCGATCAAACGGTAAGAGAAATCACTGTCACCAAACTGGCCAGTGGTATCAATCGAAGCTTCTTGTAGGTTTCGCGAACCTGTCGCGACACCAACCTTCGTTGATTTTTCAGTTTGCGGAGCCTTAGCGATCATGTTCACCATGCCGCCCGGTGGCATCGCTCCATAAAGTACAGAAGTCGGTCCTTTAAAAATCTCAACTTGTTGCATTGCGATAGGATCAATCTGCGGCTGTAAGTTCCAGCCATTCAATTGTTGAAGTGATAAACCATCGTAATAGTTAACGTTATTGGTTTTAAAACCGCGTATAGAGTAAGAATCGAACATGGCTACAGAGCCACCTCGGTTTTCAGTTACAACACCCGGTGCATAACGAAGGGCTTGGTTCAAAGATTGAACACCTCGTTGCTCTAACTGTGCTTCATCAATAACCGTAATACCTTGAGGCGTTTCTTCTGGTTCAAGTGCCGATTTGGTTGCGGTATTACGATACGCTTTGCCCATAATAGTGACAGTTTCTATATTCGAATCTGCTGCTGTAATAGTATCTTCCGCCAACGCTTGCGTTGAAAACGCCGTCAGCAACGCAACTGCCAATGATGAATACTTAAAACGAGTGTGAGTGGTCATAATTCCCTCGGTACCAATGCTTAATATAAATAATAATAAATCTCATTTGCATTGTATGTATCTATGAATGGGATAATTAACAATTTGGTGCAAATTCCAAAAGAACTTGACTTATTTTGACTAAAAAGCAGCCAATTGATGATTAAAACGGCAATTAGCTGTGATGAGAGGGAGGGCTTTATAGAAAGAAATTTGAATAGATATGACTACGATTTTATAATAGGAACCCAATATTCCATTTCGGCATCAGCGGCGTGCGCTTGATAGCTAAATGGGTATACTTCGAGTTCGTAACCATCCACACCGCGATAACCAGAGTTCGGCAGCCAATTAAGAACAAACCAACTTAAGGTATGTCGCAGGTTTTCTATAGGACCACAATGTTTGACCACGGCGTAGGTTTGCTTAGGGATAGTTAACACCTCTAATTTATCAGAGATAATGCTCGGTAATTGAGGGATTGATATTCCATCGTGTAACTCAACGCCAGCCCAATAATGAATATTCGTGCCATCAAAGCAAGACTGAGTTAGGTCGACGACACCAACAAGCTGAAGCACATTATCGTTTGGAATCGTAACTTCATGTTCTAAACGAGACCAAAGTTGTGGAACTTTTTGTGCGAAGTCTTGTGTCAGTGAAAATAAACCGCTGATTTCTGATGTCATACCCTTAACAAGAAATGACTCTCTCTCATCAATACGAACTTTCACAAAACTGAGAGCACCATGATCAGCAGCGCTTTTAGTTTCAGAAACCTGAATCGGCTTTCTAAGCCCAACTCTTTTGCCTGCTTTTCTATATTGGCTCGGGCTAACCCCAAACATCTGCTTAAACGAACGACTAAAACTAATTTCTGAGTTGAATCCAAGACCAAGTGCAACATCTATCACACGTTCTTTTCCATCAAGTAGCTCTTCCGCAGCTTGGCTCAGCTTAAGCTCCCTTACATAATTGGCTACGGTGAGCCCAGTTTCGGCTTGAAACACCCTTTGTAACTGCCAACGAGACCAACAACTTTGCTTAGCAATATCTTCTAGAGATAACGCAGAACTAAGGTTCGTATGGATATATGCCAGAACGCGACTGATGCGATCAAATGCTGGTGTGTTCATATTCAAGCTTTCATCTTCTCTTTAGTTGGCAGTGGCAAACTGGGTTCACCCGTACTTTTATCATTTAACAAGGTCTTTATCACTTAAAACAAGCAGTCCATGTACTGTTTATAAGTATCAAAAACGACCAACGTTCGAAGTAGATGCTCCAATTTGTGTGGTTCTCCTCGATTATGTTCGCTATGATAACGCAACTGATTCTCATTTGATGGTTTAAAATGCTTTCCCAACTACACAATATTGTCACTCGTAGGAGAGCCCCTTCTCTGCACCAAAAAATCTTCGCTTATTCAAAACAGGTAACCCCTTACCTAAGCGGTAGTTATGGTTCTCTGAGCAGTAAAAGCATCGCAATAACGAATGTCCAGAGTCATATAGAGATCAAACGCGTTTATGATGGCATTGCACAGAGTCACCCTGAAGCAGGCAAAGCCTATTGGTTAACTCGAACTTGGGATCTCGTTTGTTGGCAACCGATTTATGTGACTTTCATTTCTATTTATGGGCTTCGTTCGTTGCCTGATATTAAGAATATTGGCCAGTTTAGGTACAAAGAATTTGTCACAGGTTATCGCTTCTTTAACGGTGATCATCAACACGGTACACCGGAAGAATTGATCCCACATGCCGGCAAAGCCATTCTTGATCTTACTGAGTTTTATCGTAGCCAAATAAGTGAATGGACTCGTATTCGACCAGGGTTTACCAATCACTTACTGGCTGATTTGTTGTTAGCCAGTTTGATAAAACTACAACAACATGAACCGAGCCTGACTAACGACTACATCACATCGCAAGCTAAGCTTTGGTTAGACGCATGCCAATTACCTGACAGCCACTTAGACAGCCTTAAGATTGATTCAGGTTCAGGTATGCTTAAACTGATCAGAATCAGTTGCTGCCTCGTCTATAAGTGTGACTCGGGGAAATATTGTGACGACTGTCCTAGGCACCCTGACAACAGAAAAACCGCTTAGCAATACCCATTATTCTAAAAGACCAATATAGAGAGCCGCTTTCATTAGGCACTGTCATTGGTCTTGATACAGGACCGATATGTTTCAGCTTTCAAATATCAACATCGTTCGAGACAACCGAACTATCCTATCTGTTGAAGACCTTATTATTCCGACCGATGAACTCACCGTCGTTCTGGGTCACAACGGTTCAGGGAAATCAACGCTAGTTAATTTGCTATCCGGACAAATAGCTCCAGATTACGGCACAGTTCAATTAGAAGGCGCTTCCCTGTCCTCGTTAAAAAGCAAAGACTTAGCCAAGAAAATTGCCTATCTGCCTCAAAAATTGCCCGCTTCTGCAGGTTTAACGGTGAAAGAGTTGGTTCGTTTAGGTCGCTTCCCATGGAGAGGAGCATTAGGCCGTTGGAACTCTGAAGATAAATCTATTATCCAACGAGCAATGGAAAGAACTGGCGTTGCTGAATTCTCACAGTCACTTGCGGATGATTTATCTGGCGGCGAACGTCAACGAGCGTGGGTCTCGATGTTACTGGCTCAGCAATCGCCTGTACTCATCCTTGATGAACCAACTTCTGCATTGGATGTTCACCATCAGTTTCAGTTAATGGGTTTGCTTTCTGAACTCAACAAAAAGGAAAACGTTGGGGTGATCGTCATTTTGCATGATTTGAACCTTGCACTGCGTTACGCTACACATATTGTCGCTCTAAAAAAAGGACAGATAGCATTTGAAGGCAGCGCCGATAAGTTGCTCGATGAACAAGCATTGTCTGCACTGTATGAATCACCTATCCGATTGATCGATCATCCCGTTCCAGCTAAGACAGCCGCGAGTGAAAAAGTGGCGGTAGTCTGCGAATAGTTCACGCTTTCAAGCGCTTTAAACCAACTACTAGCCCCATCCCCCCCCACCACCAAAAAAACAAAGGCCACTGAATCTCAGAACTTCAATGGCCTTCTTGGAATTTTTACTCGCTAGTTAAGCTGAGACTCTCTCGCTTCTTGGCTACTAAAACCACGCAAAATATTAATCAGAGTAACCAGCGTGAACACAATGATCACGAGCGATAGGTGCCATGCTTCCCCGAGTCCTAATTGGACTAGCCCCATACTCACCATTGAAGATACGACCATTTGCCCACCGCCCGACATCGCAGCCGCCGCGCCTGCGTTCTTTTTATATGGCAACATCACCAAAGCTTGAGCACAAGGTAACGCGATACCATTACCAAGTATCATCAAGAACTGACCAATCATTAAGTACAGTGGTTCAAGTGGACAGAAGAAAAGCCACAAGGCCGCACAGATATGCAATATAGGTGTGCATAACAGTGTTTTCTTATTACCTAGTATCGGACGAATACGATTACAAAGACTTGTTCCGCCAAGCATGCCTAATGCAGGAATCACCGCCCACATCGCGTATTCGTCGGATGTCATACCGATCTGGTTTTGCATGATAAACGGCATCACTGACACAGTAGTGATCATCAAGCTAAAGTTGAGCCAGCCTATACTCGCAAAGCTCATAAAATAACGAGAGGTGAGTAATTCCTTGTATTGTGCAATCATTTTCTTTGGTGAAGGAATCGCCGAGAATTGAGTGACCGTTTCTTTAAATTTGAACGCCAACACGACCCAAGCAAAAGATACGTATCCAAGTAACGAGATAAACACCATGCTCCAACCAAAGTGGAAGTTGATAAACCCACCAATAACGGGCGCGATCAGAGGTGTAATAGATGCAACCATTGCGATATAGGACATTGCCAGCGGCAAATCAGAACCACTAAAACGATCTCGTGTTGAGGCACGAGCCAGTACCGCACAGCAACCCGTACCTAAACCTTGTAAGAACCTTCCCATTACTATGTTGGTGAACGAATGACTGAAGAATATAATCATCAACAAGCCAAGCATTGCGATTAATAAGCCGCTTAGCAGTACTTTTTTACGTCCCAGAGCATCAGAAATAGGGCCATAAATAAATTGAGAAGGGCCAAAACCTAACAAATACACACTCACCAAAAGCTGAGCTTGCTCTAGTGACACATCGAAGTCTTTGGCAATCCAAGGTAAAGAAGGAAACACCAACCCCATACTGAGTTGGCCAATGCTGATGACCAAACACGCGAGTAAGATCGATTTAAAATCAAATCGACGACTCATGATGTAAAGTATCCAAAAGAACAGCTGTTTTGAGATCGGGTGGTTTGAGAATAGATAGCTTGGCTTTCTACCTGACAACTTAAAAACAGAAAAAATAGCGAAGATGTTGCAGGGGTAATATTCATTATGCTCCGAAAGAATCGAATAGAAGGTGGCAGAATAAACATACGCCAGCTTGTTTGTTCATACAATATTAGTTGAGAGAAATATGTGAATAGTCACTTTTCACTCACCCTAACTTTCCAACTATTAGACACAAGCGCTAGACTAACAAAAAGAATGATCATCAAGGGACTTCAATGAACGTTTATCATCGCTTTATTTCCTGTGCTTTAGCACTCGTTGCATCAGGTCCAATAGCTTCACCAAAGTCTTATGCATGGCAAGCTGAGAAGATCACCGATGGCCTCGTTATTCCGTGGGGGCTGGCTTATATCAACGATGACTCAATGCTACTCACTGAAAAAGAAGGCGTCATTAAGCACGTTGATTTAAAGACAGGTGAGCAAGAGACTTTATTCAGACTACCAAATGTGTGGGCTAAGGGCCAAGGCGGTGCATTAGATATCGCTCTATCCCCTTTTGAACAAGATAAGTTGTACATAACATACAGCAAAAACGTTGATGACGAAGGTGTAACGGCACTCGCCTCTGCTAATTACAGCAACAGTAAAATCTCAAATTGGAAAGACGTGTTTGTATCAAAATCCAGAACGGACACTGGGCGTCACTTTGGTAGCCGAATCACCTTTGATGAGACTCACCTTTACTTTTCAATAGGTGATCGGGGCGACCGAGATAATGGCCAAAACACAATGACTCACGCTGGTTCGATCTTACGATTGAATCCAGATGGAAGCGTGCCAAATGATAACCCATTCATTGATAATAATAAGGTTCTGAACGAAATTTGGAGTTTTGGTCATCGTAACCCACAAGGCTTGTTTTACGATTTCCCTACTAAAAAACTCTGGTCGATTGAACACGGCCCGCGAGGTGGTGATGAAATCAACCTAATAAAAGCAGGCGCAAACTATGGATGGCCAGTCACATCACACGGCAAAGAGTATTGGGGGCCGATTAGCGTTGGCGAATCTGAAACCAAAGCTGGCATTGAGCCTCCTATAAAGGTTTATGTACCTTCAATAGCACCAGGCAGTCTAATGGTTTATCGGGACGATAAGTTTCCAGAACTCAAAGGTAAGCTGTTAGCCGGCGCACTTAAACTCACCCACATCAATGTCGTTACTTTGAACGAGCAAGGTGAAGTAATCGAGGAAGAACGCATTCTAGAAAACTTAGGGGAAAGAATTAGAGACATAGAAACCTCAACCGCCGGGGACATATTTTTCAGCACCGATAATGGGAACCTGTATCGCTTAAAGGAATAAAGTGACAATCGCTCAACTACAGTTGTTCAATCGCAAAAATATTTATAAATACAAGCTGCTAAACGGATCTAAAACCTCATTTTCGGCTTTTTATGAGCCGTAATTTAATTTATGAAATTGGTGCAATTACCCTAGGTTTGTCATCAATTTCATCCACCTTTTTCACAAAAACGACAACAAATCGCCATACAACTGTAACTCCATGATATTTAAGGAATGCAAAGTTTGACTACCCCCAAATTTCTGCAACCTTTCACTATGTATTCGATTGACTATCCCTTGATTTGATTTAGACTTCATCTCGGCTAGAAAGAAAGTTCTTTGTATATAAACATTTCGTTGGATTACTAGTAACCCCGTTGTGTTGTACGCAATAGCAATAAACTTTTCCACGCTATCAGTGCCACAATTGGCTCACTATAAAAATTAAATTTTAGGATATAATCATGTCTAACACAGTTACTGGTACAGTAAAATGGTTCAACGAAACTAAAGGCTTCGGCTTCATTCAACAAGAAAACGGTCCAGACGTATTCGCACACTTCTCTGCGATCACTGGCGACGGTTTCAAAACTCTTGCTGAAGGCCAAAAAGTTGAGTTCGTAGTATCTCAAGGTCAAAAAGGCCCACAAGCTGACAGCATCAAAGTACTTTAATTTAGTATTTTAAAGCTTTCTAAAAATAGCCAGCCTCTGCTGGCTATTTTTTTACCCGCTATTCAGAGATTTAAGGTAATATTCCCCCTCACTATTTCTATCTAAGACACCCCTCAATGGCTCTTAAACCGACAATCTATAAGTTTCGACTCTCTCTAACTGATATGAATCGCGACTATTACGACTCTTTCAATCTAACGATTGCACAACATCCGTCTGAAACAGAACAGCGTATGATGGCTCGTATCATTGCATTTTGTATCAATGCATCTCCTGAACTTGAATTCACTAAAGGGTTGTCTAGCATTGAAGAACCTGATTTATGGCAGAAATCATTAGATGATCAAATCCTAGATTGGATTGATGTTGGCGAGCCGGATCCAGAGCGTGTTAAAAAAGCGACTCGCTTATCTAAGTCAGTGCGTGTATTCAGCTTCAACACTAAGTCGAACGTTTGGTGGGAGCAAAACAAAGGTAAATTCGGTTACCTGAAAGCTCAAATTGTACGTTTAGACAACGATGGTATTGAGCAGCTAGCAGCAATGACACAACGTACAATGGATCTTTCAGTGATGCTGTCAGGTAACTCTGCGTTTGTGAATAGCGACACGCAATCTGCGGAGATAACATGGGAAGAGCTACAGAGTAATGACTGAGCTACCAACTAACAGTCAGCAGAAACTTGAAGCAAACCAGCAAGCCAAAACCAAACTTCACGTTTGTTTAAAAGAAGCCGGTTTAGACTCAGTAACCGCGATTGCGACAGATTTTGAGAAAGAGCTAACGTCTTTTATCGACGAAAACCATGCTCTGTTTAAACATGCTTGTGAGAATAAGCCCGATAACTCTGCACGCCAGACTCTGCTTGGACTGCTAACAAAAGTACATATCGATGTCAGCTATCGCTTCGAAAGCAATAAAGAAGCCAGTGAGGCGATGCAAAATGTATTCGATAATACCGTTGGCAATACGCACAGTGACAAGTTTCAACACTCTAACGCGCAACAGTTAACGTTAATCACTCATTTATGGCTCTTCATTCAAGGGCGACTCGGTATGGATTACAGCCTAGCTAATGATCATGCTGAAGTAACCGCAAGATTACTGTCTCGCTTATTGAGAAGCAGTGATGATGAGATTCGCGTAGAGTTCATGGGTAGCTTTTATGATGGGTTAAACATCTATCAAGCCGAGAACAAGCCATCTGGTTTTATTCACCACTTTAAGCGTTTGTTTAATCTTTCTTAAGTATTCCACCAGCTGCTGTACCCCAATTTGCGCTTTATAGATTCTGTAGAGCGCATCTAATTTCCGTTCCAATCCACCTCTCGAAAATGCAGATTCCCTATTACGCTCGTTCCTCACTTTAGGGAATGACGAAAGTGACTAAGTCGCTCATTCTGCAAGATCAGCAGCGTTTGCTTCTAAAAGGCTGGCGTAGAATACACACTGAACCCTCACTCTCGTATTTTACCTCACACGCCGCCATCCTCGAGAAGGAGGAACGACTGAGTCGGGTTCTCGTATCAAGTCAGAAAGCACACAGATAAACAGACTCCCTACTCCGCTCATTTTTCACTCTAGGGAATGACGAAATTCGCAGTTATTGTAGTCAACTTAATTACAAGTACAAAAAAGCCTCGCAGAAAGCGAGGCTTAGAATATTTATTTTTAACGAACATCAATTTACAGAGGCTAAATCGCGTTCATCAAATAACGAAACGTATTAACGCAGACCGTGTAAGAACTCGTGGCGCGTTGCTGGGTTTGATCTGAAAATACCGCCCAGAGCTGTCGTTGTCGTTTCGCTAGTTGCGTCCATCACACCGCGTGATTTCACACAGTAGTGAACAGCATCCATAGTTACAGCAACATCATCCGTTTCTAGTAGCGTTTGTAATGCAACAAGAATTTGCTGCGTCATGCGTTCTTGAACTTGAGGACGTTGAGCAAAGAAACGAACGATACGATTGATCTTCGAAAGACCAATAATCTTGCCTTGAGGGATATAAGCTACGGCCGTTTTACCATCAATAGTCACTAAATGGTGCTCACAGGTACTGGTCACGGTAATGTCTTTTACACGAACCATTTCGCGAACACCCATCTTGTTTTCAATTACGGTGATTTTAGGAAAATTGGCGTAATCCAAACCAGAGAAAATCTCATCCACATACATTTTAGCAATACGCTGTGGTGTTTCTTCCAGACTGTCGTCCGCAAGATCAAGTTCAAGGAGAGTGAGAATCTCACGCATATGATGTTCGATTCGTTCCTTTTTCTCTTCTCGGCTCACCTGGTTAGGACGCATTGGTGTCTCTAATCCACGGCTTGCTAGCGCATCTTTAACCAACTTCGCTGATTCGCTAAGACCTGGCATTGAACTTCCTCTTCTATTACCCCTTTTGGATGGCAAACAAGGATACTCGGAATTTTGAAGAAATACACCCATATTTTAAGGGAGGTCATTATTTACGGGGCTTAAACTATGCTAAAGTGACTTCAATTTCGTCGGCGAGTTTTAATAAGCTCAGAAAGGCCGAGCACCTAAATCAAAATAATAACGATCAAGGATTTCAATTATGGGCTGTTGCGACGCTCCGGGCTTAATGCCAATTGAAGAAGCACTAGATAAGCTGCTATCACCAATCAAACCAATCCAAACGACTTTATCTCTGCCTCTTGCTGAAGCATTAGGTTATGTCCTTGCTGAAGATATTCTTTCCCCTATTTTCGTACCTCCTTTTGATAACTCAGCAATGGACGGCTATGCACTGCGCTTAGCAAACCTAGAGAACGGTAATGTACTACCATTAGCAGGCAAATCTTTTGCAGGCCAACCGTTCGAAGGTGAATGGCCAAGCAATACCTGTATTCGCATTATGACTGGCGCAAAGATCCCTGAAGGTTGTGACGCCGTCATCATGCAAGAAAATACGGCCGAAACTGAGGCTGGTATTGAGATTCAACAAGACAACATAAAGCTGAACAATAACATTCGCCCTACTGGTGACGACATCAAACAAGGCGATATCGTTCTTAGTCGCGGTGAGCGTTTAACACCTCGTGACATTCCAATGATTGCTTCATTGGGTGTGAGCCACGTGACAGTGTTACATAAGCCTAAAGTCGCTTTCTTCTCTACTGGCGATGAACTAAAACCATTAGGCCAACCGCTTGAAGACGGTCAGATCTACGACAGTAACCGTTACGGTATTAAACCATTAATCGAAGCCTTTGGTTGTGAAGCTATCGACTTGGGTATCATCCCAGATTGCCCTGCAACGCTTAAAGAAACGTTCGAGAAAGCACAGCAAATAGCAGATGTGGTCGTGACTTCTGGTGGCGTGAGTGTTGGTGAGGCGGATTACACCAAAGATATTTTGGAAGAGCTTGGCCAAATCGGCTTCTGGAAACTGGCAATCAAACCGGGCAAACCGTTCGCATTCGGCGAATTGGATAACGCGTGGTTCTGTGGCCTACCGGGTAACCCTGTATCAGCGGTGATGACCATGTATGTTTTAGTTCAGCCAATGTTGGCTAAACTTGCAGGTCACACAGCATGGACAGCACCAGAATCGATTCCTGCTATTACTAAGTCTGCATTCAAAAAAGGTCCAGGCCGTACTGATTACCAACGTGGCATCTACTCGATTGAAAACGGTCAGTTTGTGGTAGAAACAACTGGCAACCAAAGCTCTGGTGCTTTCCGCTCGATGAGCTTGGCAAACTGCTTTGTGGTACTAGAACGTGAACGTGGCCGTGTTGAAGTAGGCGAAACGGTTCAGATCCAACTGTTTAACTCGACGCTTTACTAACGAGGCTTGCTGATGGAAATACTGTCCGATGCTGAGATGCTTCGCTACAACCGTCAAATCATTCTTAAACAGTTTGATTTTGAAGGCCAAGAAGCGCTGAAACAGAGCTCAATCTTGGTGCTGGGTGCCGGCGGTTTGGGTTGTGCCTCTGCTCAATACCTGGCGACTGCCGGTATTGGTAAGCTCACGCTGATCGACGATGATGTTATTGAGCTTTCAAACCTGCAGCGACAGGTGCTTCACACCGATGCTGACATTGGTAAGAAGAAGGTCGACTCAGCCGCAGAATCATTGCAGATGTTAAACCCACACCTAAAAGTTGAGACCGTCGATCATAGACTTGATGACCAAGCGCTTGGAAAGTTGGTTGAAGCACACTCGCTTGTTCTTGACGCCAGCGACAACGTAGAAACGCGCAATCAATTGAACCGTTTATGTTACGCATCAAAAACACCACTTGTTTCTGGTGCTGCAATTCGTATGGAAGGTCAGATTAGCGTATTCACTTATCAAGATGACAACGCACCCTGCTACCAGTGTTTGAGCGCTCTATTCGGCAATGCTGCTCTAAGCTGTGTTGAAGCCGGCGTTATGGCGCCTGTTGTCGGTATGGTGGGCGCAGCTCAAGCTTTAGAAGCGATCAAGGTGATTGCAAAATTCGGGCAACCAAAACAAGGCAAACTCTTGATTCTCGATGCCATGTCACACAGCTGGCGTGAGATGAATTTAATGAAAATGCCTAATTGTTTGGTGTGTGGGTAGACTAACTCATATCCACTCTTATCGAAAACCTAAGCCTTGACTAAAAATCAGGGCTTTTTTGTAACTCAAAATAGGAATCCTAGATTGCCCTGTCAATTTGAAATAGCACATGAGATTTAGGTTTCATTTGAATTCTCATTTTGAGAAACCAAAAACAATAGAAATAAAGTAACATAAAATCAGCAAGTTAAAAATGGCATATAACTTGATTAAGTATCTATAACTTCCATCACAAGGATGTAGATATGAGAACTACAACGTTAAGTTTGCTATTGAGTGCACCCCTATTCGCCAACGCCGCACCATTCGACACTTGCCCGAGTCAGGCTTACCTCTTTCAGTCTAAACCCGTCGAGGTTTGGGGTGTAAACCTAGTGACAGGTTCAACCACCCTGTTAGAAGACGACACGGGTATGAATGCCAACATCAACGGCGTCGGTTTCGATTTCGAAGACAGATATATTTATGGTTATGACACCACCAACAAACGCTTGGTGCGTCTTGGCAAAGACTTCCAAGCAGAAATTATCAATACCAGTGGCTTACCAACCGATCACACCTTTTATGTAGGTGACGTATATGGCCACGTTTACTACTTATACCGCACGGGCAAAGGGCTATTCACCGTTGACCTATCTCCTTTAGATGCTGATCCAAATGCGACCGTCACTGTAAATAAGATTGCAAACAGCCCCGCAACTGTAAAACTCACCGATTTTGCTTTTCACCCAAGTGATGGCTCTTTATATGGTATAGATAATGACTCCGGAGGCTTATACAGCTTCAATCCTAAAACTGGTACCGAAACCTACATCGGTGACACAGGAGAAACAGGAACATTCGGAGCTGGCTATTTCGATGTAAACGGCTACTACTATGTGTCACGAAACCAAGACGGTAAGATCTACCGCATCAACTTATCACCAGAAAACGCTGCCAACATAGCCGCTGGGATTGTTCCTGCGGTTGAGTTTGTATCGAATGGTCCAGCGTCTGGACAGAACGATGGTGCTCGTTGTGCAAATGCCCCAGTTGTAGATGAAGATTCCAGCATCGATTTCGGCGATGCGCCAGACAGCTACCTAACTCTACTCGCAAGTAACGGCCCAAGACATGAGCTTGATGGCAACACATGGTTAGGAACAACACCTCCAGATGCTGATTTGGATGGTTATGTCACACCACAATCTGATGAAAGTGTCGGCATTGATGACGAGTGGGCAAACGGTGGTATCGGTTTTGTTACCGCACTTGAAGCCGGACTCGATTCAAAAGTGGTGATTGAAGCTTCAACAACCGGTTATCTTTCAGCTTGGATTGACTGGAACCAAGATGGCAGTTTTGATGGCGCTAATGAGCAAGTATTTACCGATTACCAACTGGATGCAGGTGAGAACGACTTGTTCCTTAACGTCGACATCAACGCACTTACTGGTACTACTTGGGCTCGCTTTAGATTCAGCCAACAAACCAATCTGAGCTACTTTGGTGGTTCTACATCCGGTGAGGTCGTTGATATTCAAGTGGATGTGCTTAATGACGGAGCCACAGCCCGCTACTTCCCTAGTGCTTCTGGCTACGCCACTCTGGCCTATGAAGATAACTGGCCTTATAAAGCTGATTACGACATGAATGATGCTGTAATTATGTACCGCATTACAGAGATACTTAAAGACGGAAAAGTAGTGAAATCCACCATCGACGGACGTCTAGCAGCCGTAGGTGCTTCATATAGAAATGGATTCGCCGTTCGACTTCCGAATCTAGATCCGAGCTTAGTGAGCAGCGGAAGCTCTTACATGAAGCACAATGGCATCTTTACGGACCTAGATATGGAAGTAGGGCGCAGTGAAGCTATATTTATTGCGGCTGAGGACTTAACTTCAAAAACAGATACGTCGTGTAATTTCTACCGAACCAGTAACTCGTGTAAAGACAGCGAACAATTCTCATTCCAAATCGGTATTACCTTAGCTGGTGACGGTGTGAGTACTGACAATTGGACAGACATGCCTTACGACCCGTTCATCTTTGCAACACCAGGTTACTATCACGGCGAAAATCTACCTCTGCATCCAGGACGCAGCTGGGAAGTTCACCTACCAGACCAAGCTCCAACCGAGGCATTTGATACCACGAATCTCTTTGAGGCTGGATTAGGCGTCGATGACAGTAATCCATCAACCGGCAAATATTTCAAAACCGCAGAAAATCACCCTTGGGCGCTGATAGTAACTTCGGACGATGAATGGGAATGGCCTTTAGAGTACGTAGATATTGTTACCGCTTACCCAGAGTTCAAACAATACGCAGAATCAGGCGGAGCTACGAACCAGACATGGTATCTATCACCTACAGACAACCAACGCTACCAACCATAAGGAGAGATGTTATGACTATTTACACAAAACAGTTTCAAGAAAATCATTACGTTGACTCAAGTCGTAACCTTTCTGAGGAAGAACATATGTCCGGGCAAAGTACTTGGAACATCAAGAAATCACTAGTCACTATTTTAGTGGTAACTCCACTGGCATTAGTGGGTTGTGGAGGTGGGGGCGGTGGTGGCAGTACATCTACTCCATCGCAATCCAGTCCGTCGACCCCAGAAACACCTTCTACTGTGCTAACAGCAAACCCTTCTCCAACTCCCGTGACAAGTACAGTCGCAGCGCAAAGCTATACAATGAGTGATCTAATAGTGCCTGACGGGTTTGACTACAGCTCTGTCGAACAGTTTGAGCTCGATATCGACATCAGTAATATCTCGACAGATCGTTCTTTCGTGACCGTTTACAGCCGTTTTAGCACAAGAGACGATTCAACCTTGAAGCCGGATTACTCCAGTAAAGTGATTGCAGGCCCATTACACAATGGCATGTTCGCCTCCAACTTTTCAGCACCGGTAAACCATGAAGCTCTCTTGATAGAGATTTGGTTTTACGATGGTCAGCCGCCATTACAACAAGTGGTATCAAGCAGTGATTCTCAGATCGTCTGGTAATCGGTCGAAACAGTTTGGTCGTCAACAGATACAAAACGGATTCTGTATCGATAGAAAGTGAGCATACGTGCTCACTTTTTTCGTTTCGTCGAATAACAGGTAATTCAGCTTTCTCAGCTGGTTCCATTCACTTTACCGCCAATCTCACTTATATTTTAAATATAACCTTCAAAGACTTACTCTCATGACTCAATTAAAAATAGGCCTATTAATCTTACTATGTGGTGTGGGCTTATTGTTGGCCCTCACCTATTTCCCGATGACATCTGAAACAGGTCAACGCATTCAAGCAAAAGTAATTTCGAACACACTCACTCAATCCCTAGATGGCCACAGGCGCTACCTCACTCTTCAAAGTCAAGGCAACGAAATATTTCGCGTTTCAATTCCACCAACGACAGACTGCCCTATTGATTCTGTGGTCGTGCTTGATACATTAAGCAATCAAATAACCGGACAAAATAGCTACCAGTTCGCCCATTGCCTTACTGCACCGTAGTACTGGCTATAGCAGTAATAGCTATCACAACAAAAAATGGACATAACAAGAATGAATCAGCCACTGATCTCACCAGAACAACTTCAACAACGTTTGCTAGAAAATCATTCGCTAAAAAGCGACCTAGTCATCCTCGACGCCAGTATCGAGTTTCAAATTCCAAGCGAATCAGAAAAGATCAAAGGACAGATGATTCCTGGGGCTATTCGTTTTGACTACGACAAAGACTTCTGCAACAAACACACTCTACTTCCTCATATGTTCCCGACCGAGAAACACTTCAATAAACGGGCACAAGAAATTGGTATCAATCAAAACAGCACCATCGTGGTTTACGATAATTCAGGTACCTTAGCCTCTCCTCGTGCATGGTGGATGTTTATGGCGATGGGACACAACAACGTATACATCTTAGACGGCGGTTTGCCAGCATGGATAGAAGCCGGTTACGCTACAGACACTCACTATAGAACCGAAATCCAAGCCGGGAATTTTGAAGGAAGTAGTCAAGATAACTATTTTGTAAATGCTCAGCAGATTGAGAGTTACTCAACTAGCAAGAGCGCAAACATTCTAGATGCGCGCTCTCAAGCGCGTTTCGATTCAGAAGTACCTGAACCACGTGAAGGTTTGCGCAGTGGTCATATTCCAAACTCAATTTGCCTACCGTTTGCACAGGTACTCGATAACGGCAAGCTAAAACCCCAGAGTGAGCTTGTTGATATCTTTTCAACGTTAGAATTAACCCCTTCTCAACCCATGTTCTTTAGCTGTGGCTCTGGAGTAACAGCCTGCATCATTTTATTAGCGGCGAAACTTGCTGGCTATTCAGGTGAAATGGGAGTTTACGACGGCTCGTGGACTGAATGGGGTGCCAATGAACAACTGCCGATGGCCGTCACTCATAAGTAATTCGTTTTGCTCAATGCCATTGATAGCATATACTACGCATGCATAAGAGCTTACAGATAATAAGGACTCCTTACAAAGTAAGCTCTTTATGGCTGAGATATCTCATCTTAGTTTGAAACTAGCACAATCTAAAAACGGTTGATTCGAAAGCGTGGTTGTTTGATAAGTAAAAACTGTGATCAGCTCTAGGTTAATCGTTATCGTTATTTTTGTAGTTAATATTTCGCTCAAGAATCTCAGCTTGTAGTCGTTACACTATTTAATCCTTGATACTTTATTCATCGATTTGTTACACGCACAACGCTGACAACCTAATAGTTTGTCACTTGCAATCAGTTAAAAGAAGTAACTAACAAAAGGCACCCTATGGCTCTATTTAAGAAAAACATCTGGTCGCTGTACGCTCTGATCGTACTGCTTACCCTGATGCTTTTCGCTGGGCTGGGCGTCACTAAATGGCAGTCAAACAGAAATGACTTCACAGAGCAGCAGCATATTCAAGTTGAGCTATTTTCAAGCTCTGTCAGCTCACTATTAACCAGTCAAGAAGCCTTATTGGAAGTAGTTGGGCACCAGTTAGCCCAGCAGTCTGACTTTACACGGACGGCTTCGATTCAAATTCGACCTATTCTAGATAAATTACTTGATACACACCCTGCTATTGCTGCATTTGGCTTACTCAATACTCAAGGTGATTACCTTTCAATTAGCTCAAATCTTCAACTATCTGACCAGAAAAATCTGCTCCAGTACAAAGAAACAAGATCTTCATTTTTGGACGCTATGGCGAGCGAGAAAATGGTGTTGGGTCGTACTTACTTTCAAGAATCTTTAAACAGCCTCATTATCCCAATGAGGAAGTCTATTTCAATCGATGGCAAAAATATTGCTGCGGTTATGACTGCTGGCTTACGTTTGGACAGCACAATAGTTTTTGAAAACAATGCGCACGCCGGTAGCTACAACACATTAACGTTACTTCGACTCGACAACTACCGACAGTTTTTTTCCAGCGATATCGAATCACTCGATGCCTACTCAGATCCCGTTGGGCAGGATGTAATGAAACGCATCTCTAAGAGTTTTAATGAGCAAATTGGCATAAGCATCAAAGACGCTGCAACAGGAAAAAACACCTATTCTTTTGTCATCAGTGACGAGAAGTACCACGCTTTGTTAAGCGCTAAATACATCCCAGATTACAAACTTTGGGTCGTTGGTCGTACTGAGCTCTCTTATGTCGATAACATCTTTATCAATGAGTTCGGTATTCTTCTCATTATCTTTATCTTTCTACAGCTAGGTTTCTACTTTTTGGTTAAATCAATCGCCAAGAACGAGCAACGAACCCGAAGCCAACTCATTTACCAAGCTAATCACGACCCATTAACGTCCCTACCCAATCGCTTATACATGCGAAGAAACATTCATAATTGGGTAAAAAATGAGTCAGAGCAATTCTCTCTACTATTTATCGACATCGATAATTTTAAATGCGTTAACGATACTCACGGACACGATTTCGGTGACAAAGTACTCAAACAGATTGCATTGCGTTTAATGAGATTCCGCTCACGCTTGAGCTTAGTGGTACGGGAATCCAGTGATGAGTTTTTGTTCTTAACGCCATTAACCAACGAACCCGAGATTAAACGGCTCGCAGAAAGAATTATTGATGTGCTATCTCAACCTTATGAAGTTGAAAATTCGCAGTTTTTGTTAGGCTGTAGCATTGGTATCGCTTGTTTCCCTGAACACGGGAAAGATTTAGATAGCTTGCTCCGTTCTGCCGACATTTCAATGTACAAAGCAAAACAACAGCAAAACTCATACAGTATTTTTACGACAGAAATGCAAGATGCCCATATCTACAAAATGCGAGTGGAACAAAGACTACGCATTGCTATCGAAAAACAAACTCTATTTATGGTTTTTCAACCACTGGTCCGCACCGATAAGAGCATTCATGGCGTTGAAGCACTGGTGCGTTGGATTGATGACGAGCTTGGATTTGTTCCGCCCGATGTCTTTGTACCCATAGCTGAAAGTACTGGCTTAATGCAAAAATTGGGCGCTTTCATCATTGAATCGAGCGTCATGCAAATCGCTCATCTACATAGAACGACTGAACAAAACATTGGATTGTCGATTAATATATCGGTTCGCCAGTTTTCTCATAAGTCGTTCTCTGAACACTTACTCGCTACGTTAGAAAAATATCAATTTTCTGCTCATTGCCTAACATTAGAGATTACCGAAAGCCTATTCATTGAGGACGTAACCTTAGTGAAACCTATTTTCCAAGCCTTGAAAGAGAAGGATATAAAAATATCTCTCGATGACTTCGGTACCGGCTACTCCTCATTAAGTATGCTGAAAGTTCTCCCTATTAATGAGCTTAAAATTGATAAGAGTTTCATTGAGAACATCGCTATAGACCAACAGTCGCTCACGATGGTGCAAAACATCATTGCGATAGGCAAAAACTTTGGCATGGTGGTATTGGCAGAAGGCGTAGAGTCCAACGAACACTTCTCTATTCTAAAGGCGTGTGGGTGCGATTTAATGCAAGGCTATTACTTCTCACGACCTATTCCTTACGATCAACTATGTCAGTTTTTAGCCACCACTCTAACTGAGGAAACGGATCTAACCGTGTCTCTATCTTAGTTTTGATTATTTGGTATAAATAGTCGCATATTACTGATACTAAAATCTGATCAACACCAACAGTTTTGGACACTGAGTTAAGTGAGTACAATCACTACTGATTTGAACCATGACGAGCAAGAAGAAACATATTATCCATTCTCCTGAATAAATGTCGCTTAGGTAAAATATCCATTTTGACTGGAGCAGAGCATTCGTAAGAACAACAAGGGATAGGACAATAAAGTATATCTCCTTTGTCTTCTCTTTAGTTTTTATCAATCAGTTCAACATGCTTCATTTGCTCATCCAAGTTAAGTACCGTTAAAGCATTACTTACACTAGTTGCAATCACATCTACCACACCAGTTCTTAGTGCGCCTAATAGAGCGAGAGGTTTACTGTTCTCAGCTGCAATAGCAATAACTTCAGCAATTGGGCGAAATTCTTCCAAGGCCAAACCAATCACACGGTCACTCATTACTGTATTGGCAGCTTTGCCGTGTACATCGAAAAAGTCGTAACCCGCAAAGTCACCGACGACACCTTGTAACAACCTCGATTGAACGACTTCACCAGGTGTAAACCAACCTAAATCGACCATATAGCTGTTTTCACTCATATCACCAATACCCACTAATGCGACATCGGCTTTACGAGCTAGATCGAGTGTTTGCTTAACGGTGCTGTTCTCCATAAACGCGGTTTTTTGTGCTTTATTCTCTGCATAAGCGGGGGCGTATAAGGTTTCTGATGAACCGCCGTACTTCTTAGCCAACTGTCTGCATATATGGTCGGCGTTAAACATACCACCTCTCGGGTGAATACCGCCGATGCCACATACAAACTTACAGTCACGTGGCGTGATAACACCAGTATGGTGAGCAACCGACGATACGTTTCGGCCTTGGCCAACCGTCACCACCATGCCATTTTTCAATGTGCTGGTAAGATAATTAGACACCAAGCCTGCTACTTGAAGACGTTGTTGTTCTTCATTCGGCTGGTCTAACGCAACCAGAGCACGCTTCACACCAAAACGTTCAATCAAACGCTGTTCTATCTTGGCACTGAATACTGGGTGATATTTCACGGTTATCTCAACAATACCTTCATCTCTGGCTTGTTTGAGCATTCGACCAACCTTTGCACGAGAAATAGAGAACTTTTTGGAAATCTCTTCTTGAGTCGCGCCATCTTGATAATAAGCGACCGCGACTTCAGTGAGGAGATCAGTGTTTTCTTCGGAAACATCTTGGATATTCTTACTCATATACCACTCAACCAATATTTAACAATTATTTTACCTGCTTGGAGGACTAATGTTCGATGCTTAAGCATGTGATACACAAGTTTACACCCTGAACATATGTAACAACAAGGAACATTTGTTCAGGGTGTTAACCAGGTTTTTAACGGTGACAAATTAACGCCATATTAGCTGTTAAACGTTTGCTTATAGTCCCCATGATTACTAGAGCGAAATATATTTGACTAAAGTCACCATACAGCACTATTTACCGTTGACTTTGGGGCTAGAACGGATAAATATGGCTACATCATTTACTCATCGAGCGATCAAATGTTCTGTGCAAATGTTCGTTCGGAGAAAAATTTAAATTAATGTAAGTTCGGCTCACTGGTACAACCATTGAGCGCTTCATTAGTTAGCTTGCAAATGCCCGCACCTCTCCCGTTAAAGGGGTGTTATGCGATACATAGGATGATCAAAATGAGCAATAAATTAGAGCAACTTCGTAAACTAACAACTGTTGTAGCTGACACTGGCGATATCGAAGCTATCAGTAAGTACACACCAGAAGACGCGACAACTAACCCATCTCTAATTCTTAAAGCTGCTCAAATTGCTGAGTATGCACCTCTAATCGATGCTTCTATCGAATACGCTAAAGCGCAAAGCGATGACAAAGCACAGCAAGTTCAAGACACTTGCGACATGCTTAACGTAAACATCGGTAAAGAAATCCTTAAAGTTGTACCTGGCCGTATTTCTACAGAAGTAGATGCTCGTCTTTCTTACGACATGGAAGGCAGCGTTGCTAAAGCTCGTCAACTTATCAAAATGTACAACGACGCTGGCATCACTAACGACCGTATCCTTATCAAACTGGCTTCTACTTGGGAAGGTATCCGTGCTGCTGAAATCCTAGAGAAAGAAGGCATCAACTGTAACCTAACGCTTCTATTCTCTTTCGCTCAAGCTCGTGCTTGTGCTGAAGCTGGCGTATTCCTAATCTCTCCTTTCGTTGGTCGCATCATGGACTGGTATAAAGCGAAAGAAGGTCGTGATTTCGAAGCTTCAGAAGATCCAGGTGTAATCTCTGTTTCAGACATCTACAACTACTACAAAGACCACGGTTACAAGACTGTTGTTATGGGCGCAAGCTTCCGTAACATCGGCGAGATCCTTGAACTTGCAGGCTGTGATCGTCTGACGATCGCTCCTCAACTTCTAGCAGACCTAGAAGCAGCAGAAGGCGAAGTAGTAGAGAAGCTAATCGACTCTAACGGTACTAAAGAGCGCCCTGCAGCGATGACTCACGCTGAGTTCCTATGGGATCACAACCAAGACCCAATGGCTGTTGAGAAGCTAGCTGAAGGCATCCGCAACTTCGCAGTTGACCAAGGCAAACTAGAAGACATGATTGCAGCTAAGCTGTAATCACTCTTACCAAATTCAAATAGGGGAACGTTCAGTTCCCCTACTTTTATCAATTTTGTTTTTCTTAATTTTTATTCGGAAGTTCTTATGAATCGCAAACATCTAGCTAACGCTATTCGTGCTCTAAGCATGGACGGCGTACAACAAGCAAACTCTGGTCACCCAGGCGCTCCTATGGGCATGGCTGACATCGCTGAAGTACTTTGGCGCTCTCACCTAAACCACAACCCAGCAAACCCAGAGTGGGCTGACCGCGACCGTTTTATCCTGTCTAACGGCCACGGCTCAATGCTGATTTACTCTCTGCTTCACCTAGCAGGTTACGAGCTTTCAATTGAAGATCTTAAGAACTTCCGTCAACTGCACTCTAAGACTCCAGGTCACCCAGAGTACGGCTACGCACCAGGTATCGAGACGACTACTGGCCCTCTAGGTCAAGGCATCACTAACGCTGTTGGTATGGCGATGGCTGAGAAAGCACTTGCGGCACAGTTCAACAAAGAAGGCCACGACATCGTAGACCACTACACTTATGCATTCATGGGTGATGGCTGTCTGATGGAAGGTATCTCTCACGAAGCATGTTCTCTAGCAGGTACGCTAGGTCTTGGTAAGTTGGTTGCTTTCTGGGATGACAACGGTATCTCTATCGATGGCGAAGTTGAAGGTTGGTTCTCTGACGATACACCTAAGCGTTTCGAAGCTTACGGCTGGCACGTAATCCCAGCCGTTGATGGCCACGATGCTGACGCTATCAACGCGGCTATCGAAGCAGCTAAAGCAGACCCTCGTCCAACTCTAATCTGTACTAAAACAGTGATTGGCTTTGGTTCTCCAAACAAAGCAGGTACGCACGACTGTCACGGTGCACCATTAGGCGCTGATGAAATCGCAGCAACTCGTAAGCAACTAGGTTGGGAGCACGGTCCTTTTGAAATTCCGTCGGAAGTTTACTCAGAGTGGGATGCGAAAGAAGCAGGCGCAGCTAAGGAAGCAGCGTGGAACGAGAAACTTGCAGCTTATGAAGCAGCATACCCTGAGTTGGCAGCTGAATTCAAACGCCGCGTAAACGGTGACCTTCCTGCTGAATGGGAAGAGAAAGCATCAGCAATCATCGCCGATCTTCAAGCTAACCCAGCAAACATCGCATCACGTAAAGCATCTCAAAATGCTCTAGAAGCGTTCGGTGCTATGCTACCTGAATTCATGGGCGGCTCTGCTGACCTTGCGCCTTCTAACCTGACTATGTGGTCTGGTTCTAAGTCTCTTGAAGCAAATGACTTCTCTGGTAACTACATCCACTACGGTGTACGTGAATTCGGTATGACGGCTATCATGAACGGTATCGCTCTGCATGGTGGTTTCGTACCCTACGGCGCAACGTTCCTAATGTTTATGGAATACGCTCGTAACGCAATGCGTATGGCTGCTCTGATGAAAACTCAGAACATCCAAGTTTACACTCATGACTCTATCGGTCTTGGCGAAGATGGTCCTACTCACCAACCGGTTGAGCAAATCGCTTCTCTACGTCTGACTCCAAACATGAGCACATGGCGTCCATGTGACCAAGTTGAGTCTGCTGTTGCTTGGAAACTGGCAATTGAGCGTAAAGATGGCCCTTCTGCACTTATCTTCTCTCGTCAAAACCTTGCACAGCAAGATCGTGACGCTGAGCAAGTGGCAAACATCGCTAAGGGTGGTTACATCCTGAAAGATTGCGAAGGCAAACCAGAGCTTATCCTGATCGCGACTGGTTCTGAAGTTGAGCTTGCTGTTGAAGCAGCAGCACAACTAACAGCTGAAGGTAAAGCAGTACGCGTAGTCTCTATGCCTGCAACTGACGCATTCGACAAGCAAGACGCTGAATACCGCGAGTCTGTACTTCCATCTGACGTAACTGCACGTATCGCTGTAGAAGCTGGCATCGCTGACTTCTGGTACAAGTACGTTGGTTTCGGTGGCAAGATCATCGGTATGACAACGTTCGGCGAATCTGCACCAG
>NZ_JAKMZC010000019.1:0-85750 GCF_029890535.1 Vibrio sp. S/42/10
TATTCATCAACGAGTGCCCACACAGATTGATAGGTTTAAATTGTTAAAGAGCTTCTCTTCGTTGTGATTTGCATCACTTCGGAAGAGGCGGCCATTCTAGCTATTTAATTCTCAGTGTCAAACACTTTTGAAAATTAATTTCTACTTTTTTAAAAGTAGGAGTAAACAATCACTCAAAGCTAGTAGCCTTACTAACATTCTTCGTTGAAGCCTTATGGCGTCTACCGTGTCAGTGAGGCGGCATTATAGAGATGTTCCTCACATTGGCAAGTGTTTATTAAAGAAAAATGCAAAAATAACGATTACATGACGAATAAACACCCAAACCCTTATTTTTGCAACTTTAACTACAAACTAACTACATAATAACCACAGACTTATCCACAATTGTTCTAATTTCATCTCCTAGAAACTAAAAAAGCTGCCTTATGGCAGCTTTTCGAATAGCAATGAGTTTAAATCCCAGAGCCATATTGCTCTCCATCATCCTCATGAAGGCCACATTCTCGTTTTAATCCATTGAAACGGGTTTCCTCTTCAGTCATGCCCGGTTCCCATTTCTTAGTTGTGTGTGTATCACCAATAGAAAGGTAACCCTGATCTCGAAGCGGGTGATAACTGAGACTATGCTCTTCTAAGTAATAGTGAACATCTTTATTAGTCCAATCGATTACCGGCAAGAATTTAAACACACCATTTTGGATGGATAAAATTGGTAGGTTCGCGCGCGATTGAGATTGCTCTCTTCTTAAACCAGAAAACCATGTTCCAGCCTCAAGCTCATCCAGCGCTCTTCTCATCGGTTCAACTTTATTAAGCTTGTTGTACTTTTCTATCCCTTCTATTCCTTGTTCCCAAAGTTTGCCATATTGCGCTTCTTGCCAATTAGGGCTCTGTTGTGCGCGAAATACTTGAAGGTTCAGAGTCAACTTCTTACTTAACTCATCTATAAATCGATATGTTTCAGGGAACAAATATCCAGTATCCGTCAGAATAACCGGAATATCTGGTTTCGCCTGAGTAACTAAATGCAACATCAAAGCCGCTTGGATTCCAAAACTAGAAGACACCACATGTGTCCCTTCTAAATTGTCTAAAGCCCACTTAACTCTTTCTAATGCCGTTAGCTGTTCTAACTCAGCATTAATTTGTCCAAGACGAAGTATTTGCTCCGTCTTAGTCAATGCGAGTAGCTCTGCTAACTTCAGTTTTGAAGTGACAGAATTATGCATGCAAATCCCTCTTTGAAATGATCACCTCTTCGATGATGCCAGCTCGGATTGTAAAATCGCCGAACCCTTCATTGTCGTTACGTTCTGTAGCCCAACGTCCCACCAGCGAATCAATCTCTTCTAAAATCTGAGCTGATGTGATGTTCTCTTTATACATCTTAGGAATACGAGTTCCGGCTTTGTTGCCACCTAAGTGCATGTTGTAACGCCCCGGAGCCTTACCGACTAACCCCAGCTCAGCCAACATTGCACGACCACAACCGTTTGGACAACCCGTGATACGAAGGATGATGTTATCTTCTTCTGGTAATCCATGTTTCTTCAGAATGTCTTCAACATCCGTTACAAACTCAGGAAGAAAGCGCTCAGCTTCAGCCATTGCTAAAGGACATGTTGGGAATGCTACACACGCCATTGAGTTTTTACGCTGCTCAGAAACGGCGTCGTCCATCAAACCATACTCACGGGCGAGTTTCTCAATCTTTGCTTTTTGACTGGTAGATACACCCGCAACAATTAGGTTTTGGTTTGCAGTCATGCGGAAATCGCCTTTGTGTATTTTGGCAATTTCAGCAACACCCGTTTTCAAAGCCTTACCAGGAAAATCAAGTAAACGACCGTTTTCAATAAACAGTGCTAAGTGGTGCTTGCCATCAATACCTTCCGCCCAACCGATACGGTCACCACGGCCAGTAAACTCATAAGGACGACTTTCTGAGAATTCAACACCTGCACGCTTTTCAACTTCAGCTTTGAAGACATCAATACCAACACGATCTAGCGTGTATTTGGTTTTGGCATTCTTACGATTTGAACGGTTACCCCAATCACGCTGTGTAGTCACAACAGCTGCCGCTACATCTAACGTCTTTTCTAATGGCACAAAACCAAAATCGTCAGCTTTGCGCGCGTAAGTAGAAGTATCGCCGTGCGTCATTGCAAGACCACCGCCAACTAAGACGTTGAAGCCCACCAGCTTCCCGTCTTCAGCAATCGCAACAAAGTTAAGATCATTCGCATGCACGTCCACGTCATTTTGTGGAGGAATCACAACTGTCGTCTTGAACTTACGCGGTAAGTAGTTACTACCTAGAATAGGTTCTTCATCTGTTGTTTCTAGCTTTTCACCATCTAACCAAATTTCTGCGTAAGCACGAGTCTTAGGTAATAGATGTTCACTGATTTTTTTTGCCCACTCATAAGCTTCTTGGTGGAGCTCAGATTCAACCGGGTTTGTCGTACACAAAACATTTCGGTTTACGTCACCCGCTGTCGCAATCGAATCAATACCGATATTGTTTAGGGTTTGGTGCATTAACTTAATGTTCGGCTTCAACACACCATGAAACTGGAAAGTTTGACGGGTTGTAAGACGGATAGAACCATAAGAGGTACTTTCATCTGCAAACTTATCAATCGCCAACCACTGTTTAGGAGTAATAATGCCACCTGGCATACGAGCACGTAGCATTACATTATGCAAAGGTTCTAGTTTTTGCTTTGCACGCTCGTTACGAATATCACGATCATCTTGCTGATACATACCGTGGAAGCGGATCAACTGAAAGTTATCAGCAGTAAAGCCACCCGTAATTCTATCTTGAAGATCTTGTTCAATCGTACCGCGAAGATTTTTACTTTCACGCTTTAAACGCTCGTTGTCAGCCAAAGGTCCAAGTACTTGACCTAGCACTTCTTGCTCTATTACTTGCTTGCTCATTAGTACACATCCCTTTGGTAACGTTTCGCTTTACGTAAATCATTAATATATTGTTCAGCTTGTTCGCGGCTCTGATTGCCATATTTTTCCGCTATCGTAACTAACGCTTCATGGACATCTTTTGCCATTCGAGTCGCATCGCCACATACATAGAAGTACGCGCCTTCTTGAAGCCATTGCCAAACCTGCTCTGCCTGTTCAATTAATCGATCTTGAACATAAACCTTTTCTTTTTGGTCACGACTAAATGCCACATCAAGCTTGGTTAGCGCACCAGACTTAAGGTACTTCTGCCATTCAACTTGATATAAGAAATCTTGAGTAAAGGTTCGGTCACCAAAGAACAGCCAGCTCTTACCTTGAGCGTCATTGTTTTCACGCTCTTGAACGAAACTACGGAATGGAGCAATACCAGTGCCAGGACCAACCATGATGATTGGTGTATTGTCGTCTTGTGGCAGTTTGAAGTTATTGTTGTTCTCTACAAACACCTTAACTTCACCACCTTCTTCTAGGCGTTGAGCTAAGAAACTTGACGCTCCACCTAAACGAGATTCATCACCTTTTTGGTATTCAACCAGACCAACCGTCAAGTGAACTTCTTCATCTACTTCAGCTTGACTTGATGCAATAGAATAAAGACGTGGCGTTAACTTACGTAGAAGACCGATTAGCTCATCAGCTGATAGCTTGGTTTTCTTTTCAGCTAAAACATCGACAATTTGAGTATTACCCGCATATTCACGAAGCTTGTCTTTATCTTCCACCAGCTTGATTAACTTTTTGCTGCCAGATAACTCGGCAAACTTAGTTACAAATTGAGGGTTTGATGACGTAATCTCGAATTTACTCACTAGAGCACTATGGAGAGATAAGTTTTGACCATCTACATCGACACTTTCGATACCAGATAACCCAACCTTAGAAAGGATCTGATTGGCAAGTTCTGAGCTGTTTTCAAACCATACACCTAACGCATCACCAGGTTGATAAGTGATACCTGACTCATCAAGATCAATCTCGATATGACGAACATCTTTACCAGAGTCGCGACCCGTGATCTTTTGACTCGTCAGTAATGTGGCTGTGTATGGGTTTTGTTTGGTGTATTGCGAATGACCCGCGGGCACTTGACCAACTGGTAATTGAACGACATCGGCTTCAGTGCCTGTCGATAGTGTCTCTTTTACTTGCTCTAATGCTTTCGCACGCCACTCTGTTGCCGATGCTTCGTAATCAACATCGCAATCAAGACGATCAACAAACGATTTAGCACCAAGCTTAGCTAAGAAGTTATCGAAATCTTTCGCGGTTTGGCAGAAGAACTCATAACTTGAATCACCTAAACCAATAACACCGTATTGTAGGTTTGATAATTTCGGCGCTTTCTTCGATTGTAGAAACTCGTGTAACTCAATAGCGTTATCTGGGGCTTCACCTTCGCCATTGGTTGAAGCAACGAAAATGACGTGTGTCTCTTTGGCTAAGTTCTTGCCCTTATAGTCACTTGCGTCAAAAAGCTCGACAGCAATACCTAAAGCCTTTGCTTCTGCCTCAAGCGATTCAGCAACACCTTTAGCATTACCCGTCTGAGAAGCGAAGATAATACTTAACTTACCCGCAGGTTTAGCGGCTACTGCAGCGGCGGCTTGAGCGATTGGCGCGGCTGCACCTACAGGCTGAGCTTGACTCACACCCCAAAGATAACCACTGACCCAAGCCAGTTGTTGCGAAGATAACTCAGAAACCGATTGTTGAAGATGACCCAATTGTTGGTCATTAAGTGGTGCTGCTAGCCCAGGTAGCTCATTAGCCCCAGACTGTGCATTATTATTTTGTGAAGACTCTTTCTTATTTAAAGACATGGTCACGACATCCCTAATCATTGCGTGACGATAGATTAACCACTACTTTTAATAACAAGAAAGAATAGAAAAGTATGTTTTATAACTTTTTGGAAGTAAAAACCGATTGAACCATAAATTGACTTACTGATTTTCAATGCGCACTTGCTGAAAGCCAACCGCCATTGCCGACTTAGAAGCCAGATCTAAATCTGCATAATGGCACTCTTCACCATGGACATCAGTGAGCAGAACAAAACCACCTCCCATATGGCGAAACTCCACAACCCAAGACCCTTCTTGAATTGAGGGCTCTATGATCGCTTCAACTAACAAGTTTTCTCTATATAAATTTCTTAATTCATTGAGTGTCATACACCATCCCTTGCTTTGACCTCACAACATAGACCTTATAAGAATAGACGCTAATTAGAACTCTGTAGTAAGGATGGTCGAAAGTGACGAATGTGCTAACTAATTCCAGAAAGATATATAACCAATAGATATAAAAAACGCCACTTAACAAAGTGGCGTTCCTAAAATTCGTTTTAGATGATCTTTAAAATTAGCTTTAGTAGCCTAAAAACGCACTTCAGCGCCTGCGAACCAACCGTCAACCATAACAAAGCTCTTGCCTAGTTCAGAGCTAAAAAACTCATCCGAGTCTAGATCGATAACACGGTAACCACCACGCAAGGCAATCTCAGATTCTGATACAGGAATTCGGTACTGAACACCCGCCATCAAGTCAGTACTCTTGATGCCACTGCTATCACCGAACTCCATCGTACCAATGATATCGAAGTTGGTATCAGGAACATTGATCTCTGCGTTGCCGTAGAAACTCCAAGTAAACTCATCAAAGGTTGATGTTTTTGCATCAGTCGCTTTTGGTTCGATATAGTTAGAATTCGAGTACTGAGTAAATGTCACACCCGCGTCAAAGTTCATTAGCTTATGATCTAACAATGTGTAATAGAAGGTGTAATCGTACTTATCGAAGGCCAATGAATCCGCATCAACAGAGGTGTAGCGAAAACTAGCGTTTGGTAGCATTGGGGCATTATGCTCAAATGCGAAATACAACGAAGGAGAATTAGAATCATCTCTCTGTCTAACTTCGTTTAGCTTTGTACTTCCCCACCACATATCGGCACCGACTTTAGCCGTGTAAGAAAACTCTTCTTCAGCAGACACTGCCGAACTTAAAGATAGCATTCCCACTAAAGCAATTAATGGCATTTTATTCATTTGAGATAGCTCCAATTCCATATCGTTGTGCTAATTGTATGCACATTCATAGATTATTGGGGAAAATTCTATCATACATCTTAAATTCTCAAACGATAAACCGATGACGATCAAAGATTTGACGACACCATGACCTTAGTAACGTCTTTGGTTAGAACTGTGTACAAAGTTTTTGAAAAACCAGATACCCAATGCAATCACAATTAACCAAGGCAGCAACTTAAACACAACCCCCATCATACCTAAGACCAACATAACGGCTAACGCGATTCCGGTTGCAGCCAATACCGTCATAAACGTGATACCAGTGACAAGTAGAGTTGCGACGAAAATAAGAACAAAGATTAATTCAAACATAATGGTCTCCCTAATGAGTTAATGACCTATCTTTCCTACTTTTTAACATTGCAGCTTCCATACCAAGTTAGTGAAACCAATAAAAACCTTACTTATCAGATAAATAAAAAGCCACACATCTAAATGCGTGGCTTTTAAAGAAACTATCAATGGCAAATTTAGCCTCTAGTGGCGAATTTAGCCTTAGGTTTTTCAGCTTGGGCTTTTAAGCTCGAACTTTTCACCTCGAGGGAGGTTATACGTTTAGCTCTTTAGGGATCTTAGCCAATGCTGTCTGCATCACTTCGATACCTGCACCTTTCTTATGTGCGTTTTCACTGATGTAGCGGCGCCATTGTCTTGCGCCCGGCATACTTTGGAACAAACCAAGCATATGACGAGAGATGTGTCCTAAGCTTGCACCATTTGAAAGCTCACGTTCAATGTACGGGTACATTTCTTCAACCACTTGTGAGCGCTTCTTGATCGGCGTGTCTAAACCAAAGATCTGCTGATCGACTTCAGCCAAGATAAACGGGCTATGGTAAGCCTCACGGCCGATCATCACACCATCAAGATGTTGCAAGTGCTCTTTAGTTTGCTCCAGAGTAGTAACGCCACCATTCACTGCAATCACAAGATCAGAGAAGTCTTTCTTGATTTGGTATGCACGATCGTAATCTAGCGGTGGAATCTCTCGGTTCTCTTTCGGGCTAAGACCACTCAACCATGCTTTACGAGCATGAATAGTAAATTGCTCACAGCCGCCTTTTTCAGAAACCGTCGAAACAAACTTAGTTAAAAACTCATAAGAGTCTTGGTCGTCGATACCAATACGTGTTTTCACGGTAATTGGAATATCAGTGACTTCTTTCATCGCAGACACACAATCTGCCACCAGCTCAGGTTCAGCCATTAAGCACGCACCAAAGCGACCATTCTGAACTCGATCTGAAGGACAACCTACATTTAGGTTTACTTCATCGTAACCACGCTCACCAGCAAGTTTGGCACAAGCAGCAAGATCAACCGGGTTTGAACCGCCGAGTTGAAGTGCAAGAGGATGTTCTTGCTCGTTGTATTCTAGAAAGTCGCCCTTACCATGTAAGATCGCGCCTGTTGTTACCATTTCCGTGTACAGAAGAGTCTGCTGAGAAAGCAAACGGTGAAAGTAACGACAGTGGCGGTCAGTCCAATCGAGCATTGGAGCGACAGACAATCTACATGAATGTGTCATGGTAAAGTACCCTGGTAGCGAGTCAAAAAAATATGCTGGAATACCCAGCAAAAGCAAGGTCGGCTATTGTAAATGCTATGCTCAGTTTGTGCTATATGAACTTTACCTCACATTTTTTATTTAAACCTATTCACCAAACCTCTAATTCAGCCTCACTAATCAGTTATGCCTTGAGTCACACTGTCATTTTGAGTTACCTTGTCTTATTCAAAGTCGTAGGTCACAATACGCTCTG
Source organism: Vibrio sp. S/42/10 (assembly GCF_029890535.1). Lineage (NCBI taxonomy): Bacteria > Pseudomonadati > Pseudomonadota > Gammaproteobacteria > Vibrionales > Vibrionaceae > Vibrio > Vibrio sp. S/42/10. The sequence continues at coordinate 7,856 of NZ_JAKMZC010000019.1, forward strand.
TACCTGACTTTAATAGAAATCATTGGCTCCCAAAACGTAGTAACCTAGAAATAGGGTTTGAATAGGGATGTCCGATTGAATGGTGAAAAATTTGGACCACACATTAATAGAGCAAGTTGAAGGGATATGCGCATCGCGAGGAGTTAGATTAACGCCTCAGAGAAAGCGAGTGTTTGAGCTCATTTTCTCTAATAAAAAAGCCTCCAGTGCTTATGAATTATTAGAGCAGTTGAAAGTCAGTGAACCGCAAGCCAAGCCACCTACTGTTTATCGCGCTTTGGATTTCTTGCTGGAACAAGGTTTCATTCACCGAGTTGAGTCAACCAATAGCTTTATATGCTGCTGTTCTTGCAATGCCCATAAACATTTCTCTCAACTACTGATCTGCGATAAATGTGGCACAGTGGTAGAACTGCAAGACGATGCGCTTGTTACTCTACTCGCTAGTAACGCTGAGAAGCACGGTTTCCAATTGACAAATCAAGTCATTGAATCGCATGGCATTTGCCAAACTTGCTCCTCCGATATGAAAGAATAAGATTATAGAAGAACATTATGCGCGCTGAATTTGTAAACCCGTTTTTAGCTTCTTTGATGAACGTATTAAAAACGATGGCTTCTCTAGAATTAAAGCCACAAAAACCAAGAGTTAAGAAAGATGAGATCGCTCGTGGTGATGTATCCGGCCTAATTGGCATGGTGGGTACACAATCTCGTGGTTCAATGTCGATCACCTTCGATGAAGGTCTCGCTCTTGAAATCATGGAAAACATGCTAGGTGAACGCCCAAACGGCTTGAACGAAGAAGTCACTGATATGGTCGGTGAAATCACCAACATGGTGACTGGCGGTGCAAAACGTATTCTTGCAGAAAGCGGCTTTGACTTCGATATGGCCACGCCAATCGTCGTTTCAGGCAAAGGACATACTATCCGTCACAAATGTGAAGGAGCAATCATCATCATGCCTTTCTCATCTCAATGGGGTAATGCCTTCATCGAGATCTGTTTCGAATAGAGACAATCGAGTAAATAAAAAAACGAAAGGCTGACGTATATACGTCAGCCTTTTTTATTGCCGTAAAACCAACGGACATAAAAAACGCCAACCGAAAGGTTGGCGTTTACAGTTATTACTTGGTGTTACTTAAACAGTCTTAAGCTTTAAGCGCTTTAAATGCATTGATTAGACCGTTTGTTGAGCTGTCGTGAGAGGTTACTTGAGCATCGTCAGCAAGCTCTGGAAGAATTTGGTTTGCTAGTTGCTTACCAAGCTCTACACCCCATTGGTCGAAGCTGAAGATGTTCCAGATTACGCCTTGAACGAAAATCTTGTGCTCGTACATCGCGATTAGGTTACCTAAAGAGCGAGGAGTGATTTGCTTAACAAGAATTGAGTTCGTTGGGCGGTTGCCTTCAAACACTTTGAAAGGCGCAAGTTCAGCTGCTTCTTCTGCTGTTTTGCCTGCCGCTAGGAATTCAGCTTCTACTGTCTCTTTTGTCTTACCGAAAGCAAGCGCTTCAGTTTGAGCAAAGAAGTTAGACATCAACTTCTGGTGGTGATCAGATGCTGGGTTGTGGCTGATAGCAGGAGCAATAAAGTCTGATGGGATCAGCTTAGTGCCTTGGTGAATCAGTTGGTAGAAAGCGTGCTGACCGTTTGTACCTGGTTCACCCCAGATGATAGGACCAGTTTGGTATTCTACTGGATTGCCGTCACGGTCAACAAATTTACCATTCGATTCCATGTTGCCTTGTTGGAAGTAAGCCGCAAAACGGTGCATATATTGATCGTAAGGTAGAATCGCTTCTGACTCAGCGCCGTGGAAGTTATTGTACCAAACGCCGATAAGCGCAAGGATAACAGGAATGTTGCTTTCAAATTCAGTTGAAGCAAAGTGGTTATCCATCTCATGAGCACCATCTAATAGCTCAACGAAGTTATCGAAGCCGATAGAAAGAGAGATAGACAGACCAATCGCAGACCATAGTGAGTAACGACCACCAACCCAGTCCCAGAATTCGAACATGTTGTCAGTATCAATACCAAACTCAGCGACCGCAGTTGCGTTAGTTGATAGTGCAGCGAAGTGTTTAGCAACGTGCGCGTTGTCACCTGCTTCAGCCAAGAACCAATCACGAGCAGAGTGCGCGTTCGTCATTGTTTCTTGAGTGGTAAATGTTTTAGATGCCACTAAGAATAGCGTTGTTTCTGGATTCAGAGGCTTAAGTGTCTCAACAATGTGAGTACCATCTACGTTCGAAACAAAGTGCATGTTTAGACGCGTTTTGTATGGCGTTAGTGCTTCAGTCACCATGTATGGACCAAGGTCTGAACCGCCGATACCGATGTTGACAACATCAGTGATCTCTTTACCGGTGTAACCTTTCCACTCACCAGAAACGATACGGTGTGTGAACAGTTCCATTTTTGCTAGTACTGCATTAATTGCTGGCATTACGTCTTTGCCATCAACCATTACTGGCTTATCGCTACGGTTACGTAGAGCAGTGTGAAGTACTGAACGACCTTCAGTCTTGTTGATTGCATCACCGCTAAACATAGCTTCAATTGCAGACTTAACTTCAGTCTCATTTGCAAGAGCAAATAGGTGCTGCATCGTTTCAGCGTCGATAAGGTTCTTAGAGTAATCCACTAAGATGTCCGAACCGAAACGAGTAGAAAAACTCTCGAAACGCTTTGCATCTTGAGCAAATAGTTCTTTCATATCCATATCTTGAGCAGACTCAAAATGTGCAGTTAGAGCTTTCCACGCTTGTGTTTGCGTTGGGTTGATATTTTTCAACATGGTATCTATCCCGATATTACTGTAGGTTTTATTCTAGACGTCACCTAAGTGATGAATAGAACCCCCGATTAGGCGAAAGTTTATATTTTTCTATGATGACCAGACCGCATCACCACTGAAAGATTCTTTGTAATTTTTTTTCACGACGTATTATGCCGTATATGAAGAGCGCCACCTTGAGATAAATCAGGATTCGATTTCCTGATAGAGAGATCGATGCTGACTCAGGCTCTAACATAATTAAATGTGAGCGATAGCTGATAAATTCAAGTTCAAAAGATAGCGTTAAACCACTTTTTTTCCAAATACATTATAAAGGATGGCGTATGTGGATTCAGAAGACTATACACCTAAATGCACGAAAGCGTGGATTTCATCTCATTACTGATGAAATTGAACAACAGATACACGATATCAATTCTTTATCTGTTGGTTTATTACATCTTTTTATCCAACACACCTCTGCCAGCCTCACGCTAAACGAGAACGCTGATCCTACCGTCCGTACCGATATGGAATCACACTTTAATAAGTTTGTACCTGAGCGAGCACCCTACTACAGACACACCTATGAAGGCGATGATGACATGCCTGCTCATATTAAAGCATCGACACTTGGCACCAGTGTGACAATTCCGATAACCAACGGTCGTTTAGCTTTGGGAACATGGCAGGGAATATACTTGGGTGAACACCGTGATTGTGGTGGCAGCCGCACAGTGATTGCGACTATTCAAGGTGAGTAGACTATTTGAAAGCAAGATTTTATTAATAAAAACAGTGCCTTTTTAATACAAAAAGAGTGGTGTGTTTCCACGACCACTCTTATCAAGATAGTATTTGGCCTACTGTAGGCCGAAAGCTTTAGAAGGGCTGGTTTATCATAACCCTAAAGGTCCCTTCATCACCGCCTCGCGCTAATTCTGCACGAACAACAATGCCTTCCACTTGAAAACGAACCGCGCCGCCTAAGCTCCATTTCATATCGGTGTGCAATTCTTTGATATCGTACTCATCAGCCACACGCCCTACTTCGGCGAATGCGACCCATTGCCACCAAGGCAGGTCGTAGTAGTTGATCAGCGGAATATCACCGAGTGGCTGCCAATCTGGGAGCACTCGATACTCTGCAGAATAGTGAACAGCAGATCGCCCATGATATCGACCTCCGGTGTAGCCACGTAAACGATACAAACCACCCAATCGAGCTTGTTCTGTTTCCGGTGGACGAGCACACTCCTGCCCAGAACAGTTATCCCAGGTTGGTGTATCAGCAGTATAGAAATCGAGTGCCACAACTTGTTGGTCGAACAAGTCTCCTAGAGGACCTAAAGCGAAGTACTGACTGTTTTGAAAAGTCCATTTCAACCACAAATCGTCGTTAGACCAACTTTCAGCGCCCGTCGTGAACTCAAGATTGGTATGAGATCCTTTGGTTGGGTTACGTGTGCTATCACGATTATCCCAATCGAACGCCAAACTAAAACCGGTCGCCTCTTCAGTATTATTTAAACCTTCTAGCTCACGAGCAGTATCAAAAGGTGTAAATAAAATCGAACTGACACCCGATTCGACTGGCGAAGCAAAACTGACCTCTTTGATTGGTTGAAACGCGCCGAGTAAGCCATGCTCTGCAACATTGCCCCAAGGCAGCAGATATTTAAATTCAAACTGATAATTCTGCTCTAAGCCATCAACTATAGTTTTGTCATCGATAGATGAATCGTTATCGCCTTGAGAGCCAATATAATAAGGATTGTCGTTGAAGCGCGCTTGGTACATCTGAGTACTAAACAAGATATTCTCAGACAAGGCATAATTAAAGGCCGATAGAAAACCGACATAGCTGTCTTTATCTGAATACAAAGCCATACCAAACAGAGCCGCTTGAGGTTGCCAAACGCCCTTTGCGACACCAGCAACCCCAAAGGTATTGCCCATGGTTTCAGTACTGAAATAGAAAGGAACAAAAGCGGAGTCTTTTTCTTCACTTAGAACAGAAGAAGAAAAGCTGACACCAGTTACTGCCATAGCAGACATTAACCAGTATCGAGAAGTTCGCTTGAACCTATCTATTTTACGTATTCCATTGCCACGCGAGACGTCAGTTTAGTCACGAGCTCGTAAGCGATAGTGCCGATATGTTCAGCCACTTCTTCTGAGGGTAAGTCTTTACCCCAAAGCGTCGCCTCGTCACTCACTTTATCCGTAGCATCAGGACCAAGGTCAACTGTTAGCATGTCCATGGACACACGCCCTGCGATTGGTACTTTTCGTCCATTAACGAATACTGGGGTGCCGTTAGGTGCAGTGCGAGGATAACCATCGCCGTAACCAATTGCGATAACACCAACCTTGGTATCACGCTCACTGGTCCAGTTACCACCATAACCCACACTTTCACCAGCCTTCACATCACGAACCGCAATTAAGTGTGAAGTCAGAGTCATCACCGGCAAAAAGCCCAGCTCTTGCGCTGATTTATCAACAAACGGAGAAACACCATAAGAGATGATTCCGGGGCGAACCCAATCAAGATGACTATCAGGCCAAGCTAATAGACCTGCAGAGGCCGCAAGTGAACGCTCCCCTTCACAACCATCGGTAAGAGATAAGAAAAGCTCAGTCTGCTCAATGGTCGTGCTTCTATCCAACTCATCAGCGCAACCAAAGTGGCTCATGTAACGAAGAGGTTTAGCTACATTCGCACATTGATGCAAACGCTCAACAAAGTTTTGGTATTGCTCAGGACGAACACCTAAACGATGCATACCACTGTCGACTTTTAACCATACCACAACAGGTGTTTCCAAATCGGCATTCTCTAGCGCGCTTAATTGCTCTTCACAATGCACCACGGTTTGAATGTTATTGGTCACTAGAATGGGTAAGTCACCCGAAGAGTAAAAACCTTCCAGCAACAAAATAGGTTTAACTATGCCACCAGCACGAAGCTGTAATGCTTCTTCAATACGCGCCACACCAAAAGCATCAGAACTTTTTGAATGCTTAGCGATATGCAGTAAGCCGTGTCCGTAGCCATTCGCTTTCACAACGGACATTACCTTGCACTTAGGCGCTTTCGACTTTATCTGGTTCAGGTTATGTTCGAGCGCGTTTAAGTCAATGCTCGCCGTCGCCGCTTTCATGTAAGTCATTAGCGATTACTCATCATCAAATGCAGGGCCTGCATAGTTATCAAATCGGGAGTGTTGCCCTTGGAATGTCAGACGAACCGAACCGATCGGGCCGTTACGCTGCTTACCCAGGATAATCTCAGCGATGCCTTTCAATGAACTGTCTGGGTTATAAACCTCATCACGATAGATGAACATGATCAAATCGGCATCTTGCTCAATCGAACCTGACTCACGCAAATCCGAGTTTACTGGACGCTTATCAGCACGTTGCTCTAGGGAACGGTTAAGCTGAGAAAGTGCAACAACCGGAACGTTGAGCTCTTTTGCGAGCGCTTTCAATGAGCGAGAAATCTCGGCGATTTCAAGAGTACGGTTATCAGATAACGAAGGTACACGCATTAATTGAAGGTAATCTATCATGATCATGGAAATACCATCATGCTCACGAGCAATACGTCGAGCACGAGAACGTACTTCTGTTGGTGTCAGACCCGAGCTGTCATCGATATACATATTCTTCTTATCCATCAGAATACCCATACTCGACGAGATACGAGCCCAATCTTCATCGTCCAATTGACCGGTACGAATCTTGGTTTGGTCTACGCGAGAAAGTGACGCAAGCATACGCATCATTAGCTGTTCAGCTGGCATCTCTAACGAGAAGATTAATACTGGCTTATCTTGCTTCATCGCCGCGTTTTCACACAAGTTCATCGCAAACGTGGTTTTACCCATCGATGGACGAGCGGCGACAATAATTAAGTCAGAACCTTGTAGGCCTGCTGTTTTCTTATTGAGGTCGTTAAAGCCAGTATCGACACCAGTCACACCATCCTGTGGTGTTTTATATAGGATCTCGATTCGTTCCAGAGTCTTCTCTAGAATACTATCAACGTTTTGTGGACCTTCGTTTTCACTTGCTCGACCTTCTGCAATCGCAAAGACCTTACTCTCAGCCAGATCAACAAGCTCTTCCGATGTACGACCTTGAGGATCGTAACCAGAATCAGCAATCTCATTCGCAACACCAATCAGACTACGTACCAACGCACGTTGTGCCACGATATCCGCGTAAGCGTTAATGTTCGCCGCACTTGGGGTATTTTTAGCTAGGTCAGCAAGGTAAGCAAAGCCACCCACTTCTTCAAGTTGCTCACGCAGCTCTAGATGTTCAGAGAGTGTAATAAGATCCAAAGGAGAACTTTCTTCAAGGATATCTTTTACCGCTTCAAAGATCAGACGGTGAGGACGACTATAAAAGTCTTTGGCCACAACCTTTTCGGCAACTGTATCCCAGCGTTCGTTATCCAATAACAAACCGCCAATAACAGATTGCTCAGCTTCTAATGAATGTGGCGGGACCTTGATGGCGTCCACCTGATCGTTGGCTGATTTCTGACTTTTGGTATCCACTATGACTACACTCAATAACTAATAATGATCGTTCATTATACCCAAGAACATCCATTTGTAATCCGATCCTATGAGTTTGTTTTATTCTTCAGAAAGAATTTACTTATTGCTGACGGAATTAACCAAGGGTAGCATTACGATCCTTCCATTCATTCACTGTATAACTGGGGTATGCGTGTCCAAATTATTGGCTCTGAGCACCGGTCTTCTGAGCTCTAGTCTTCTAAGCATCGGTCTCCTGATCACTCCGTTGGCCTTAGCTGATGATACTAAAGCCTCTGTTGATGCTAATACCTCTGTTGATTCTATTCTCGACTCTATAGTAGTACCAGAAACTACAGCTGAGCCGATCGTCGTTGCACCGACACCTGAAGAAAAAGAGTTGGATATCGCACCAAGTGATACGGCTGATACAGAACTGCCTAACCCACTAAAGACTGAGGTCGAATTTGGATATCAGTCGCATACTGGTAATTCGGATTCACGATCGCTTAACGCACGCCTGAACGGTGAGTATACCGCTGGTCGTCATAGAACCAGTGGCGAATGGAAATACTACAATCTCTATAAAGATGGTGAGGAAGATAAAAGGCAATCGACTTACTCGGCTCAGAGTGACTACAAGTTAAGTCCTAAAACCTACCTTTACGGCAGCTTCAAAGGTGTTGATTCACGATACAGTGCTTACTTTAAGGACTATACCGTTTCGAGTGGTCTGGGTTATCAGTTTTCGAATACCGAAGAGTTTGTTTTGGAAGTGGAAGTCGGGCCGGGTTTTCGTTATCAAGAACCGAATCTCGATGAACTAGACGACGATGACATCATCTTTCCTGAAATTGTTGAAGAAGCGATTTTCCGTGGCAATGTGAATACATCATGGCAGGTGTTGAAGAACTTGCAGTTTAAAGCGGACGTGACGTTAGTGTCTGGTCACAGCAACCTTAAGTTTGATACCGAATTAGAAGCCATCAATGATATCACTGACAATATCGCGCTGAAGATCGCTCACTCTCGTCAATATCACGACAAAGTTCCTGAAGGATTAAGCAAAGAAGACTCTGTGCTGTCGATTAACCTACTCTTTCAATTCTAATTCCATGGCTGGTTGTTCAGCCATCAGAGCTTTTGGATCATAGTAGGCTTTTAACCTAATGTAACCCTCTCTTACCTTTTCCTATATTCCAGACATAAAAAAACACCAGCCGAAGCTGGTGTTTAAAACTTTCAAAAGAAAGAATTCGTCTTGGTACTGAAATTACTCAGCTGCAACGATAGCGATTTTCGCAGTAGCAAAAACTTCAGAGTGAAGTTGGATGCTTACTTCGAATTCGCCGATGTTACGTAGAGCGCCTTCAGGTAGGCGTACTTCGCTCTTAGCTACTGCAACACCTGCCGCTGTAATAGCGTCAGCGATGTCACGAGTACCGATAGAACCGAATAGTTTACCTTCGTCACCAGCTTTAGAAGCGATTGTAACGCCTTCTAGAGTGTTAACGCTCTCTGCACGAGCTTCAGCAGCAGCTAGTTGCTCAGCAACTTTAGCTTCTAGTTCAGCACGACGAGTTTCGAACATAGCAACGTTGTCTTTAGTTGCCATAACTGCTTTACCCTGTGGGATAAGGAAGTTACGAGCGTAACCAGATTTAACGTTTACTTGGTCGCCAAGGCCACCTAGGTTACCGATCTTATCAAGTAGAATAACTTGCATTATCTTAGTCCTCTTAAACTATTATTAACTATTACCGATTACTGATGCTTGTCAGTGTACGGTAGTAGAGCTAGGTAACGAGAACGCTTGATAGCGCGAGCTAGTTGACGCTGGTACTTAGCGCTTGTACCAGTGATACGGCTAGGTACGATTTTACCAGCTTCAGTGATGTAGTTTTTAAGAGTTGCTACGTCTTTGTAGTCAATCTCTTGTACGCCTTCTGCAGTGAAACGGCAGAATTTACGACGACGGAAGAAACGAGCCATGGGCTATCTCCTGATCTTAAATTTAGTAAAGCGGTCTTTCACAATTATCGAAATAACTATCAATGACCTTAAACAAGTTGAGAATTTTTTAAGGCATTAAGCCAAAAAAGAATTACTCAGCAGCTGCTTCTGGTTTAGCTTCTGTACGCTCTTCGCGACGAGGAGCACGCTCTGCACGCTCTTCTTTTTGCTTAAGCATAATAGATTGCTCAGTCACAGCGCCTTTAGTGCGCATGATCATGTTACGTAGAACTGCATCGTTGAAACGGAAAGCAGTTTCTAGCTCGTCAATCACTTCTTGACCAGCTTCAACGTTCATAAGAACGTAGTGAGCTTTGTGAAGCTTGTTGATTGGGTAAGCCATTTGACGACGACCCCAGTCTTCTAGACGGTGGATAGTACCGCCAGCTTCAGTGATAGAACCAGTGTAACGCTCGATCATGCCAGCAACTTGCTCGCTTTGATCAGGGTGAACCATGAATACGATTTCGTAATGACGCATTTGGTTGCTCCTTACGGATTATTAGCTTCCACGAGTGGCCCGGTCGTCCAGAGGAAGCAAGGAACTAAAGATAAATGACCGAGTTTTAAGGACGGCAAATGTTATAGAAAGAACCCGGTATTGGCAAGCGCTATTTGGTGAATAATGAAACAGTTTTTCTGTCGCCATCTAGCCATCCGACAAACCGATGGATTTTGCTATAACAGCCTAAAAAGAAACGCCCACCAGCAAGTGGTGAGCGCTAATAAATTCATAGACTTAAAGCAGCGTTAACGCATTACTGAGCTAAACGCTGTCTTACCGCTTCGAACAGGCAAATACCCGACGCCACAGAAACATTTAAGCTCGATACGCTACCTGCCATTGGAATCTTAATCAGATCATCGCAAGTTTCACGAGTTAAACGACGCATACCGTCACCTTCGGCTCCCATCACAACTGCAAGTGGGCCTGTTAGTTTCGCTTGGTAGATATCATGCGTTGCTTCGCCGGCTGTACCTACGAACCATACGCCTTGTTCTTGCAATGCACGCATAGTACGAGCAAGGTTAGTTACACGTACTAGAGGAACCGTTTCAGCCGCACCACACGCTACCTTGCTAACCGTTGCCGTTAAAGGCGAAGAACGGTCTTTCGGTACGATAACCGCAGCAACACCCGCCGCATCTGCGTTACGCAGACAAGCGCCTAGGTTGTGCGGATCTGTTACACCATCTAGAACCAACAGTAACGGTTGTTCGTGCTGCGCTAGGATGTCGTCTAGGTGAGTTTCATTAAGCTGCTTAGCAGGTTTCACCTTAGCGATAATGCCTTGGTGATTCGCGCCTTGTGATTTTTCATCAAGCGGCTTACGACCCATCTGTTGAATCGACACACCAAACTGCTGCAGTTGGTTCAGTAATGGAAGAAGACGCTCGTCTTGGCGGCCCTTCAATACATAAGCTTCGATAAAGCGCGCAGGATCTTTTTCTAGTACGGCTTTCACCGCGTGAATACCGTAAATAAATTCGTTACTCATTGTCTCAAATTACTCTTATTGCTCAGAGATGAACGACATCAAACCCGATGCATCCATCTCTGTATTGTTTATTTCGAGAGCATGCATCTTCCGCCTGATACTCTCGCATTTAATCAGTTAAAGGCTAACCCTTGTAACCCAAAAAGCTTTAAGACTTGTCAGCCTTTGGCTTACGGCTTGCTGTACGCTTTTTCTTAGCTCGCGCCTTAGCCGCACCGGTTTTATTCGACGACTTTTTCTTAGCTGAACTTTCGCTACTGCCATCTGGTCGCTTAGTGGGTTCAACTAAAGGTTTCGCAGAAACGCCTGGCTGATTGCTCTTCACCGCTGAACGCTTCTTACTTTTCGCCTTTTTCATCGCTTCTGCAGCACGCTTCTTGGCTGTTTTACCTTTGCCGCGTGGCTGACGAACGGTGTCTTCTAGATCGAAGTCGATTTGACGAGTTTCTAAATTAACGGCAGAAACTTTCACTTTAACCGAATCACCCAAGCGATAGATATTACCTGAGCTTTCACCGACTAAACGCTGACCAACAGCATCGAATTGGTAGTAATCATTCGCTAGCGCTGAGATATGTACTAAACCATCGATGTGCAGTTCAGTTAGACGCACAAAGAAACCGAAGCCAGTCACGTTGGCAATCACGCCATCCATCACTTCACCGACATGGTCTTGCATGTATTCACACTTCAGCCAGTCGTTTACTTCACGCGTTGCGTCATCAGCACGACGCTCAGTCATTGAACACTGCTCGCCGTAGAAGTCCATATCATCGAACGTGTAGTGGTAACCACCGGTAGGCGTCCAACGTTCGCTGTTACGCCCACCTTCTTTCGCAATAAGGTACTTAATCGCACGGTGCAATAACAAGTCAGGGTAACGACGAATCGGCGAGGTAAAGTGAGCGTAGCGTTTAAGTGCTAAACCAAAGTGACCCGCGTTATCCGCGTTGTATACCGCTTGCTTCATTGAACGCAGCAGCATAGTTTGGATTAACTCACGATCTTCACGCTCGTTAATCTGTTGCATCAGTTGTGCGTAGTCTACTGGAGATGGCGACAGGCCACCTTCCAGTGTTAAACCTAATTCACTTAAGAAGCTCTTGAAGCCCATTAAGCGCTCTTCGCCCGGAGTTTCATGAACACGGTACAGAGCAGGCTCTTTCGCTTTTTCTACGTAAGATGCCGATGCGATATTCGCAAGAATCATACATTCTTCGATGATCTTGTGTGCATCGTTACGGATTACTGGTTCAATACGGTCGATCTTACGATCCGCATTGAAGATGAATTTCGTTTCGACCGTTTCAAACTCAATCGCACCACGCTCATCACGCGTTTTCTTAAGTACTTTGTACATCTTATGCAGTTCTTCAAGATGCGGTACTTCTGGCTCGTAACGCTCGCGAAGTTCTTCATTGCCATCTAAGATTGCGCCTACTTTGTTGTAAGTAAGACGAGCATGAGAATTCATTACTGCTTCGTAGTGCTTGTAGCCCGACAGTTTACCTTTGTCTGAGATAGTCATCTCACACACCATACATAAACGGTCGACTTGAGGGTTCAGTGAACATAAGCCGTTAGAAAGGACTTCTGGCAGCATTGGCACCACTTGTGACGGGAAGTATACCGAGTTACCACGGTTAATCGCTTCTTTGTCTAGCGCAGTATCAGGGCGAACGTAGTAACTTACGTCAGCAATCGCTACCCATAGGCGCCAACCTCCGCCTTTCTTCGCTTCACAGTAAACGGCATCATCGAAGTCACGTGCATCTTCACCATCAATGGTAACTAATGGCAGTTTACGCAGGTCAACACGCCCTTCTTTTGCTTCCTCAGGAACATGCTCACCAAGGTTTTCGATTTGCTTATCTACCGCTTCAGGCCACTCTTGTGGGATCTGGTGAGTACGGATCGCAATTTGCGTTTCCATACCCGGCGCCATGTTCTCACCAAGAACTTCAGTGACTTTACCCATCATGTTACGAGAACGACCACCGCGATCCGTAATTTCAATCACAACCACATTACCCATTCGAGCACCGCCTTTATGCTCAGTAGGGATCTGAATATCATGACTAATACGTGAATCATCAGCAACCACATAAGAATGGCCGTATTCTAGGAAGAAGCGACCAACCAGTGGCGTTTTGCGCTCTTCAAGAACACGCACTAAACGACCTTCACGACGACCACGCTTACTGTTATCAGTCGGCTGAGCCAACACGTAATCCCCGTGCATGATGGTTTTCATCTGATGATGCGGCAACAAGATATCGTTATCTTTACCTACACTGCCATCTGGGCGAACCCAACCATGACCGTCTTTATGACCGATCACATAGCCTTTAATCAGTTCCATCTTCTCGGGCAATGCATAGCACTGACGACGAGTAAAGATTAGCTGTCCATCACGCTCCATTGCACGTAAACGACGACGCAGCCCTTCATATTGCTCCTCTCCAGCAAGGCCCAAAGCTTCGAATAGGTCATTACGGTTCATTGGAATATTCGCTTCTGTTAGGAACGAAATAATGAACTCTCGGCTTGGTACTGGGTTTTCGTAATTTTTCGACTCTCGGTCGGCAAAAGGGTCAACAGTGGTTGTCGCTGTCGTGTTTTCTGGCATTGGTGTGTTTTTTGACATAGGCGGGCCTGCTTAAGCAAGGAATGTATATACCCCTAGTATATCTGATGCTAGAGGTAACCTACAGATATGCTTTGGAAAAGCCTAAAATAACCTCAGATTGACGTCCATTTTCATGCTGTGAAACATTATTTCATAGCCACGTTTATCATCAGAATTTGAAGCAAACGATAAAACAAACGTTTGCGGCATGAATGAAATACACTATTATCCACACACTTTACCAACTCCTGTTCTGAGTATTGATATGAAATTAAAACGCACCCTACTGGCTTCAGCAATGGCAAGCCTCGCTCTATTTCCATTTGCAAGTTCAGCGATGGAAAAAGCCGATCTAATGATTACCGATGCGATGGTTCTCACTATGAATCAAGACAAAACGGTTTATGAAAGCGGCACTGTTGTCGTGAAAGACAATAAGATCATTGCGGTAGGCGATGCTTCATTAGAGAAGCAATACCAAGCTAAGCAGGTACTCGATGTGGATGGTGACATCGTTATGCCAGGTCTCATCAATACTCATACTCACGTATCAATGACGGTTTTCCGCTCACTAGCCGATGATGTGCCTGATCGCCTGCACCGCTACATCTTCCCATTAGAGAAGAAGTTGGTGTCACGCGACATGGTACGTATTGGTGCTAACCTAGGTAACGTCGAAATGGTAAAAGGCGGTGTAACCACTTACGCCGACATGTACTACTTTGAAGATGAAGTAGCGAAAACCGTCGATAAGATCGGTATGCGTGCCATTCTTGGTGAAACCGTGATTAAGTTCCCAGTCGCTGATGCAGCCAACGCCGAAGAGGGCATTAAGTACGCATTAAACTTCATTGAAGAATACAAAGATCACCCGCGTATCACCCCAGCGTTTGCCCCACATGCGCCTTACACAAATACGACTGAGATCCTGCAGAAAATTTCCAAGCTCTCTCTAGAGTTAGATGTACCTGTGATGATTCATCTTGCTGAATCGCACCGCGAAGAAGAGAAAATCGCCGAACGCTCAGAAGGCCTATCCCCAGTTCAATACATGGACAGCATTGGCGCACTCAACAAAAACTGGGTGGGTGCACACATGATCTTGGTTGATGACCATGATATCGAACTGGTGAAAAAGTCAGATATGGGTGTCGCTCATAACATGAGTGCTAACATCAAATCAGCAAAAGGTGTATCACCAGCACTTAAGATGTATGACGAAGACGTGCGTATTGGTCTAGGTACTGATGGTCCAATGTCAGGTAACACACTGAGCACCATTGATGAGTTCAACCAAGTGGCTAAAGTTCACAAACTGGTTAATAAAGATCGTGCTGCAATGCCGCCGATCAAAGTGATCGACATGGCGACAATGGGCGCAGCAAAAGCGCTACACATGGAAGATAAGATCGGTTCTCTTGAGGCGGGTAAGCTAGCCGACATCATAGTAATCGATACTAAGGCTCCGAACATGGTACCTGTCTACAACCCATACTCTGCATTAGTGTACTCAGCTAACTCTGGCAACGTTCGCCACACCATCGTCGATGGCAAGATCATCATGCAAGACCGCGACATGTTAACGGTAGACGAAGATAAGATCCGCCAAGAAGCACTCGACTTCACCAAAATTGTTCGTGAAACGGTGATTGAGTCTGGTGAAGTAGTTCAATAACGACTCCAACTCATTCGCTGCGCTTTCTGTTAACTCTAAAAAGCGGGTAAATCGAGACAACGGTTAAATCAAAAAAGGCCTCATCGGTATATACCTATGAGGCCTTTTTAATGTAGGTCAATCATTAACGAGTGCAGTCATTAATCATCAACGCTCATTCAATAATCGCTCTTACCAGAACACGTCTCGACGTTTTGCTCGTGCAATAATATTGTCTGGCATTCTCTGTTCTAAACCGCTACGAAGCACAGTGATGCGTTTGTGTTGTCTTTGATCAGCCGTTACCGAGTTATACAACCAACGGTAAGCATCTTCATAATCTAACGGGCTACCGTAATCACGCAGCAAGAGTTCCGCTAAGTGAATACTCGCACTTAGGTTCCCCATAGAGGCGGCTTCACGTAAATACGGAATCGCGCGCTCTTTGTCTTGTTGTACCAAAGTACCACGAGAGTAATAACGCCCTAGCTGTTCTAGCGCAGCTGGCAAACCTTGATGTGCCGCGTTTTCCATATAGTAAAGGCCAAGCTCTACATCTTGTGGAACACACACGCCCCACGCCAACATATCGCCGTATAAAAACTCATAAGAAGGCAAACTAATACGCGTTGCACGCGCAACGATGTCTTCCACTAGTTGGCACTTATCCGCTTTCACACGCTCAAGATGTTGATTATTTTCGATTAACTTAATCAGTTCAGCTTCTGTGTATATTGGAACAGGCTCTCCCACTTCAGCCAAATTTGCATGACTCAAGGGTGAGCTCAGCGCCATTATCAATGAAGCTGCCACAATTCGTAGCTTCATACCTGCACTCTATTATCTGTCGCTAAAGTTATCTCTTGGTGGATGCAGACAATCTCTACAAGCCCCAAAATAGGGTGAACTTCACTTTCCATGATATCTGTATCGGCAATAACCCTGACGGCTTTAGACAAAACTTGCCGCTAATGGGCAATATTTTGCCTGATGACGCTTAAAATATCACCATCAAAGAGTGCTTAGCCACATTGCAGGTATTAAAAAGCCGACTTAATAAAGTCGGCTTTTAGAAAACTATTTCATTATCAGAGCACTTTAACTAGCAAAGTACTTTAATTACCACAGTACGATTTGTGCTGTGGTAATCACTCAACGGGCATTATGCGCCGTATGGGTGAACCTTGATGATAGTTTCGTTACGATCTGGGCCAGTTGATACGATATCAATTGGAACACCAGTTAGGTCTTCGATACGCTTGATGTAATCTAGAGCAGCTTGTGGAAGCGCGTCGATAGATTTAGCACCAAATGTGTTTTCAGACCAACCAGGCATTGTTTCGTAGATTGGCGTTGCTTCTTCAAATGACTCAGCAGCCATTGGAGAAACTTCTAGGATAGAACCATCTTTCATCTTGTAACCAGTACAGATCTTTAGCTCTTCTAGGCCATCTAGAACGTCTAGTTTAGTTAGACACATACCAGATAGAGAGTTGATTTGGATTGCACGACGCATAGCAACAGCATCGAACCAACCAGTACGACGTAGACGACCCGTTGTTGCGCCAAACTCGTGACCAACATCGCCTAGGTGTTTACCAACTGGGTCTTGCTTCTCAAGGCCATCGTATAGCTCAGTTGGGAATGGACCTGAACCAACACGAGTACAGTAAGCCTTAGTGATACCAAGGATGTAACCGATATGACGAGGACCGAAACCAGAACCTGCAGCAACACCACCAGCAGTCGTGTTAGAAGACGTTACGTATGGGTAAGTACCGTGGTCGATATCTAGTAGCGTACCTTGAGCACCTTCGAACATGATCTTGTCGCCGCGCTTACGTGCTGCGTCTAGTTCGTCAGTTACGTCGATAACCATCGCAGTTAACATGTCTGCGTAGCTCATCGCTTGCTCAAGAACTTCTTCGTAGCTTACTGTTTCAGCTTTGTAGAAGTGCTCTAGTTGGAAGTTGTGGAATTCCATAACTTCTTTTAGCTTCTCAGCGAATGCTTCTTTATCGAAAAGGTCGCCAACGCGTAGACCGCGACGAGCAACTTTATCTTCGTAAGCAGGACCGATACCACGACCCGTTGTACCGATAGCTTTAGCGCCACGAGCGATTTCACGCGCGTTGTCGATAGCAATGTGGTACGGAAGAATTAGAGGACAAGCTTCAGAGATGAAAAGACGCTCACGTACTGGAATACCGCGATCTTCAAGAGGCTTCATTTCTTTTAGAAGTGCGTCAGGCGATAATACTACACCGTTACCAATAACACATTTAACGTTATTGCGTAGGATACCTGATGGAATTAAGTGAAGAACGGTTTTTTCACCGTCAATTACAAGTGTGTGACCTGCATTGTGACCGCCTTGGTAGCGAACCACGTATTTTGCATCTTCAGTTAAAAGGTCAACGATTTTACCTTTACCTTCATCACCCCATTGGGTGCCTAGAACGACTACGTTATTTCCCATCTTTCCAATTTCTGTTGCTAATTAAAAATGGATTCTAGCACTGAATCACACTTCTTGCAGTCACTTTTTGTTCATAAACGTTAATGCTGTACAGAAATAAACCACCCGTAACTGAAGGCGAATGTGTAAAGATGCTGATATCATTGCGTTTTTACAGACAAAAGGCAGAAGCATGTCTCAATCAATTTGGCTCGCTATTGGGCTCGTACTTATTGTTGAAGGGCTCGGCCCTTTGATTGCACCCAATGGCTGGAGAAACATGGTCGCGCAACTGAGCGAACAACCCGACACGCAACTGCGACGCATTGGCGGTTGTCTTGTGGTCGCTGGCGCCGTTATCGCTTTCATGACCTACCGTTAGTTTCTATAAGTACTAATCTGTTTATAAGTACCACTCTGTTAAGCGCCTTCCCTCGCGCCCCAATAGCGAATCCGCAAACATGTCTCGTCCTGAAATAGGTCATAGAAAACAAAAAGGCTCCCATAATAGGAGCCTTTTGAGTTTTAACGTATTTTGCTTATTGAGCTAAGCATTCGCTAACGCATCAGCTTATTTTGCTGGAGCGCCGCTTGCTTGATTCATGTATTGGAAGAAGTCAGTCTTCGGATCCAGTACTAGAATGTCGCTCTTATCGCTAAATGATGTCTCATAAGCTTGCAGTGAACGCATAAAGCCATAGAACTCAGGATCTTTGCTGAACGCATCAGAGTAGATCTTCGCTGCTTCTGCATCAGCATCACCACGAGTGATTCGAGCTGTACGGTCAGCTTCAGCAAGAACTGTTGCCACTTCTAGCTCAGCTTGAGCACGGATAACTTCCGCTTTCTCACGACCCTGTGAACGGTGTCTACGAGCAACCGACTCACGCTCTGCACGCATACGGCGGTAGATAGATTCACTGATTTCGTCAGGAAGGTTAATCTTCTTCATTCGGAAATCAACAACTTCAACACCTAAATCAGCCATCGCACTTTCTGCCGTTCCAGACAAAACGTTTTCCATGATCTTATCGCGTTCGCCATCAACTTCTAGTGCTTCTGCAGCCGCTACCGTTGTGACGACTTCGCTATCAGCAGAGTCTGGCAGGATGTCCTTATTACGAGGGCCTGATACGATCTGCTTAATTTCACGAGAACCAATTTCAGAACGAAGAACATCTGTCACTTTACGCTCAAGAAGTGCTTCTGCCGTCATGATGTTGCCGCCGCCTGTACTCAGATAAAAACGTCCAAAATCAGCAATACGCCATTTTGCGTAGGTATCAATTAGAACGTCTTTTTTCTCTGACGTTACGAAACGGTCAGAACGACCATCCATCGTTTGAATACGAGCATCAAGCACTTTTACGCGATCAAACATAGGCAGTTTAAAGTGCAGGCCTGGTTCATAGATTCGTGATACGCCGTTGTCATCGAGAACTCGACCAAAACGAATTACCATGCCACGTTCGCCTTCTTGAATCACAAATAGTGACATCAATAAAAGGGCAATCGTCACAACTAATACAGGGATCATTAATTTACGCATTATTAGTATCTCCCTTGACGTGAACTGTCTGAACGAGTTTGAGTGCTAGACTTTGGATCCGCTTGAGTTTCTAACTCAATTTGATCGTAAGTTGATGATGCTTTTGCAGGGCGAGTGCCCGACTGAGAACCACTTTGTGCGCCTAGCTTATCAATTGGTAGGTATAGCAAGTTACCACTTGATTCAGAATCAATCAGGACTTTCGATGTGCTTGAGTACACTTTTTCCATTGTATCAAGGTACATACGGTTACGTGTTACTTCAGGAGCTGCTTGGTATTCAGGTAGCAGTTTCTCGAACTGAGCCACTTGACCTAGAGCACCATTAACTGTGCGCTCTGAGTAACCCACCGCTTCTTTCTTCAAACGCTCAGCACGACCTGTTGCTTTTGGAAGAATGTCATTTCGGTAAGCTTCAGCTTCACGCTCGAAACGCTCTTCATCCTCACGAGCCGCGATAGCATCATCAAATGCATCTTTCACTTGCTCAGGTGGACGTGCTGACTGGAAGTTCACATCAACAATCAGAATACCCATGTCGTAGCTATCAATAATACGGTTCAACGTTTCTTGAGTGCTTTGACGAATCTGTTGACGACCACTTGTCAGGATACTATCCATTAGTGAGTCACCAATTACCGCACGAAGCGCAGAATCGGTTGCTTGGCGTAAACTGTCGTCTGCATTCGTTACACGATACAAGTACTTGTATGGGTCAGAAACACGGTATTGAACACCCATTTCAACGGTCACAACGTTTTCATCTTTCGTTAGCATCGTGCCAGCAGCACGTAGAGAACGAATCGCTTGAACGTTTACTAGTTGCTCATCTTTGATTTCATCGATGAAGCGTGGGTGCCAGTTAAGACCAGGCTCTTCGATACGGTCGAACTGACCCAATCGAAGTACTACTGCTCTTTCTGCTTCGCCAACGGTGTAGAAACCAGCGAAGAACCAGATAGCAATCGCAATAACGGCAATGACACCAAAGCCAATTGCACCGCCACCACCAATAGATGGTCCGTTACCGCTACCACCCTTTTTACCAAACTTGCCACCTAACTTTTGACTTAGTTTACTAAACACTTCGTCTAGATCTGGCGGTCCTTGATCTCGGCCGCCGCGATTATTATTCTTACCCCAAGGGTCGTTATCGCGGCCGTTATTATCGCCGTTGTTGTTATTTCCAGGCTCATTCCACGCCATTAGAAAACTCCATCATTGATATGACGTTATACTGTAGCAGTCTCTTTGGTAACGATAAAGTCACCTAAGAGCGCCCCTTCTCTTTTTTCGAGTTTAGACCAATCTATTTGTTGCATTCTAATATCTATCAACAAGTTACCATTTTCATCATACTCTTCCTGTTGAATACATTTCATCTCAAAGAATAAGCTACGAATACGGCCCTGATGTTGATGTGGAATACACAACCGGAATTGAACCATCTGACTCGCTAAACGCTCAGTTAAAGCTTCAAACAGCAGTTCAATACCTTCTCCTTCCATTGCAGAAACCCAAACAGCGCGTGGTGCGCCCTCTTCGTCTCTTTCAATTCGAGGTTTTTGGTCTTCCATGCAGTCAATCTTATTCATGACTACAAGGGTTGGCACTTCATGAGCATCGATCTCTTCTAATACATCATGAACAGCCTGAATATTCTCACGAAAGCGGTCATCACTGGCATCAACAACATGTAACAAAATGTCAGCTTCCTGCGTCTCTTGTAACGTTGCCTTAAATGCAGCGACCAAATCATGTGGTAGATGGCGGATAAAACCTACGGTATCTGCGAGAATTGCAGGCCCGACATCTGCCAAATCAATCTTACGTAGTGTTGGGTCTAGGGTTGCAAACAGCTGGTCTGCAGCATAAACACCTGCACTTGTGATGCGATTGAAAAGTGTTGATTTCCCTGCGTTGGTATAACCAACCAAAGAAATTGTTGGGATTTCAGCTCGATTACGAGCACGTCGTCCTTGTTCACGCTGCTTAGCGACTTTCGCTAAACGACGCAATATTGCCTTTATACGGTCACGCAGCAAACGTCGATCGGTTTCCAGTTGAGTTTCACCTGGACCACGAAGACCAATACCACCTTTCTGCCTTTCAAGGTGAGTCCAACCTCGAATCAGTCGGGTAGAAATATGACGAAGCTGAGCGAGCTCAACTTGCAGTTTACCTTCGTGAGTTCGTGCACGCTGTGCAAAGATATCTAAGATCAAACCCGTGCGATCAATCACACGACATTTGCACAACTGTTCAAGGTTTCGCTCTTGGGCAGGAGAGAGAGAGTGGTTAAAAATCACAATTTCAGCTCCGGTCAGCTGAACGGCTTGAGCGATTTCTAGGGCTTTACCTTCTCCAACGTAGTATTTAGGGAGTGGGGATTGTCGGCTACCAGTAATAACTTGTAGCGTTTCTACCCCCGCAGAAGAGACCAGCATTTCACACTCGCTTAGATCTTCCCATTCTCCCTCTTGCGTGAAGTTGATATGAACAAGTACGGCTCGCTCGCCAGATTCATAACGGTCAAACAAGCAACCAACTCCTTATTACAGCGCAAGCTGTATCAATTGAACGATTAATCTTCAGTCTTCTCTGGACGATCAGATGGAGCACGTTGCTCGCCGCTGTGGTGACTAACTGCACGAGCAGGAACCACAGTAGAGATCGCATGCTTGTAAACCATTTGGTTTACTGTGTTCTTCAATAAGATCACGAATTGATCGAAAGACTCGATCTGACCTTGCAGCTTAATGCCGTTAACAAGATAGATAGAGACTGGAATGCGCTCACGACGGAGTGCATTTAGGAATGGGTCTTGTAGCGATTGCCCCTTAGCCATTTTATTTTCCTTATTTATATTTTGTTGTAATTATTTAGCTAGTGGTGCACAAAAAGGTGCGGCCTTTGCATCTGAGCTAAACGAATAAAAAAACTCCGTTGTTATTGAAAGGCTGTGATTTTTTAAAAGCCTCAATAACTGATCCTTTCCAGAGTATATTCACGCAAAAGCGATCACATTATACACAGCAATACTAATCAGATGCTATTGCATCTGAAAGAGTTTCTAACGCTTGATCAATGTTTTCGCTATCTAACCAAGTTAAATCATCCCAACTGCGCAACCAGGTGATTTGTCGCTTGGCCAACTGACGAGTTGCACAGACACCACGGAAAACCGCTTCGTCTAAATCACAATTCCCGTCTAAATAATCCCACATCTGTCTATAACCAACGCATCGGATCGAAGGTAGCTCTGGGTGAAGATCTTTTCTGGCATACAACGCCTTCATTTCATCCTCAAACCCCGCTTCTATCATTTTCTCGAAACGCAGCTCAATACGACGATGGAGTTCAGTCCTTTCCTTGGGAGCTATAGCAAATTGTTTCACACGAAATGGCAGGCTATCGCCTTTCGTTTGAGTTAGCTCAGTTAATGTTTTACCCGAAATTCGGTAAACTTCCAATGCCCTTGAAAGCCTTTGTGGATCATTTGGGTGTATTCTTTCAGCGGATACGGGATCTATCTCTCTTAATTGATCATGCAAAGCTTGCCAACCTTGCTCGATAGATTCCGCTTCAATCTGCTTGCGTATCTCTTGATCCGCAGCGGGTAGTGGCGATAAACCTTCCAACAACGCCTTGTAATACAGCATCGTGCCGCCAACCAGTAACGGGATTTTTCCTTCCGCTACAATCTTATTCATTTCGCTGATCGCATCACGACGAAAATCTGCCGCAGAATACGCTTCGCTTGGATCCAGAATATCAATCAAGCGATGAGGCGCGAGCGCGAGCTCTTCCGCATCGGGTTTAGCGGTGCCAATATCCATGTCTTTATAGATCAATGCAGAATCAACACTGATGATCTCTACTGGGTATTTCTGACGTAAGCGGATAGCTAAATCTGTTTTTCCTGATGCCGTTGGGCCCATTAAAAACAACGCTAAAGGTAATTTTTCAGTCATGATATTTTGTATTTGTTTCTCTGTTAGAGCGCTTTATAAAAAGGCTTCATGTCGCGATGTGCCCTGTAACTAAGGTCAATGCCATCACAACACATTAAATCGTAAACAGCCGAAGCCGAAATAAGCTTAATTTATCTAAAACTCAGCGGTGAAAATTCACCTACAAACTAAGCCATAAAAGCCGCAATAGTCGCCGAAAAGTCGATAGGATTAACAAACTCTGGATCATCTAATGGAAGTAGACCATGCCAAAGCTGCTCAAGTTCCCCAACTAGTTGAACCGCTTCAGATAAAGTGTAGTCGCTTTTTACTTGTGCCGTTTGAATCCCGACCCAGTTAACCAATGATGGCAACAGGTCGTTCAAAACATTACCCGCGTTATTATCTAAAATCTGAGTATTTATTGAAGCCGCGTACGATAACAGATCTGGGATCAAAATTTGTAAGTTTTGCTGTCTCAGAGGAGAAGGAACTCCCATCACCATCACTGCTTCACTGTTTCGTGCTTTAAGCTCAATACCAAGCAGCGCCAATGTTTGGCTCAGCGCTTTCGCGACTTCAACCAATTCACTACCAAGCTTGATCGACAAAGGCACCAGTAATGGTTGGCTTTTTAATGGCCCGTTACGAGCATCGAGTTGACCCACAACACGCAATAATTCAGCTTTTGCTAAGGAAACCAGAACACAACCATTCTTATTGCCCATGACCAGATACTGCCCCTCAACAATTGAAACCGCTTTGCCCAAATCAGTGACGGGTGCTCGCGGTTTCGAGTTAACGGGATTCTGTTGAACAGACTTAGCTTCTATATTTTCTATATTTTCTCTGGTTTCGGCTGGTGCGACATGCTCTTGAGGAGGTGATGGAGCTACAACTTGATCATCAAAATCTGGCGTTTTCAGAAGCTCTTTGTAGGCTTTCACTTCACGCTTAGAGGGCGCCGGTTCAGCATGATGTTGGTGCGGTTCTTTTTCTTTCTTCGGCGCAGGTCGAGACTCAATCCACTCTTGTCGAGGAGAGCCCGTAAAACTGATTTCGCTAGATGACGAGCCTGTGGTAGATGATGAGCCTATATTAGACGATGAGCTATAGCGTTGGCTCGCATCATTAACGCTGTGTTGGGGTTTATCATAAACCTGCTCAGATTCAGCTTTTCTTGGATAGGCTGGCGTTTGCTCGATGGCATGTCGCACCCTTTCTGAAACCAAATCTGGCTCTGAGTTGGAAGGCACCGTGTCTTCTTGATCAGAAAAACGCGTCGCATCGCCAGAAGCATCTTGCTGATAATGATCAGTATCTGACTGATGGAACGCAGATTGATTGAGCGGAGCTGCATCAATCTGCTTGCTTTGTGCCAGGCCATCACTCAAGGCTTGATAAATAAAATCATGTACTAATCGTGCTTGATGAAAGCGCACTTCATGTTTAGCTGGGTGAACATTCACATCCACTTGATGCGGGTCTAATTCAATGAATAACACATACGTTGCGAATTGATCTGGGCGTAGGCTGGTCTCATAGCTTTGACGAATCGCATGATTGATCAGCTTATCGCGCATCATACGACCATTCACATAGCAGTATTGTAGGTCGCTTTGTTGCCTTGCCCCTTCAGGTGTGGTGATCCAGCCATGAAGCTTCAAACCTTGATGCTCCAGCTCAATCTTAAGCATATGACGAACAAAAGGATTACCGCATACCGCTGCAATGCGTTTTTCAGCCTGAACATCGGTTTTGGCCGCACGGTATTGACGAATCATTTTACCGTTATGACGAAGGTTGATCGTCACATCAAAGCGACTTAACGCAATTCGCTTAAGCAATTCATCAATGTGAGTAAATTCGGTTTTCTCAGTACGTAAGAACTTGCGACGTGCTGGTGTGTTGAAGAACAGGTCCAACACCTCAACCGAAGTGCCAATGGGATGCGCTGCAGGTTGCAGTTTCACCTGCATGTCTCGGCCCTCGCTGTGCGCAGCCCAAGCTTGATCTTGAGTCGCAGGGCGCGAAGTCATGGTTAAACGTGCAACCGAGCTGATACTCGCGAGCGCTTCACCACGGAAACCAAGGCTGACGATCGCCTCGAGGTCATCAAGGGTATGAATCTTAGAGGTCGCATGACGGCTCAATGCCAACGCAAGTTCATCTTTAACGATGCCCTTACCGTTGTCACGCACGCGGATCATCTTGGCGCCACCTTTCTCGATATCAATATCGATACGTGTGGCACCTGAATCCAAACTGTTTTCAACCAACTCCTTCACAACAGAAGCGGGTCTTTCTACCACTTCACCGGCTGCAATTTGGTTCGCTAACCGAGCTGGCAGTATTTTGATCGTCATATTTATAGCTACCTTACTGCCATTGATGGAAACATGTCTGCGTTAAAAAGATTACTTATGCGGAATAATCAACACCTGCCCCACCGCTAGGCTGTCAGAGCGTAGGTTATTCGCTTTACGGATAGCATCAACACTCACACCGTACTTAGAGGCTATCTTACCTAGGTAATCACCTCTTGCGACTTTGTGTTTACGCAGAGGTATGTCTTTTACTTCTACCGTAATACGTAGCTTCTGACCCACTCTCAATGTTTCAGATTTTAAACGGTTCTCACGCTTAATGTCCGCTACCAATACTTTATAACGGCTGGCGATCTTGCCTAGGTACTCTCCAGACTTAACCGTGTGAGTAATAGTCTTAGTTTTGACTGCACTGCTTGATGATGAACCTTGAGCGCTGCTTGGTATCTTAAGTACTTGACCAATCGCTAGGCTACTCGACTTCAGATTATTGAGTTTCATCAAGGCTTGCGTCGAGGTGCCATATTTACTCGCAATCACAGATAAAGACTCACCCCGCGATACTTTATGTTGGCTTACGCTGCCTGTTGAAGATGTCGCATTCGATAAGATAATCCCTTCTGGCGGGTTAGCTTTCAAATACTTAACAACGGCTTTAGTCACAGCACGAGCCAGCTTGTCTTGGTGCGAACGTTGGAAAAGAAGCTTCTCTTCCGTCGGGTTTGAAATAAAGCCTGTCTCGACCAACACTGATGGAATTTGTGGTGAGCGTAATACCGCTAAGCTGGTGTTTATTGGCTTACTGTTATGCAGCTTCGCGACTTTACCCATTTCAGATAGAATCGCCGTTGCCAGTTTATAGCCCTCTTTTTGAGAGTGGCTAAACTGCAGATCAAGCAGGGTTTGGTTTACGTTTTTATCATCAATATTGCCAGTGAACGCAGCACCACTGCCACCGAGCAACTCTGACTGTTTCTCTTTATTCTCAATCCAACGCGAAATCTCAGTATTGGCACGTCGAGTGTTCAACACAAACACCGAACCACCTCTTGGTTGTGGCGTCGTAAACGCATCTGCGTGAATAGAGATCAACAAGTGAGCTTCATTCTCACGAGCAATAGCAACACGTCGATTCAGGTTTACAAAGTAGTCAGCATTACGTGTCAAACGAGTCTTAATACCCGGAACGGCATTCAACTGGGCGGCGAGCTTTTTCGAAATGCTGAGAGTCGCATTCTTTTCATATTTACGAGATGGACCGATTGAACCAGGGTCTTCGCCACCGTGTCCAGGATCAATCACGATCAGAATGTCTTTCTGACGCTTCACCTGATTAATGTCTTTGCTTACCGTTGGCTTACTCGGCGTCGACGTTGTTGTCCCTTTGCTTGCCGCACCATGAGGTAAATCGATCACCAAGCGGTGTCCATACTGACCACCCGGAGTCGGGCTCAGTTTAAACAACTCTGCTTTAGACGACTTCTTTAACTCAAAAACTAGGCGATAAGTACTCTTGTCTGGCGGTGAGCTCTTACGAATCTTAGATAGAACAGGGCTATCTTTCACCACGACCGGTAACTTGGTTGCAAGGTTGGTGTTTTTTAAGTCGACAACCAAGCGGCTCGGGCTACTCAGTGTGAAATAGCTAAAGTCCGCTTCTGACTTTAAATCAATAACCACACGAGTTTCTTCTGGAGAAGGCCAAACCCTCAAACTTTTCAAGGAGTTTGCTGAAACAAGCGAAGAAAACAGTAAAGAGAAAACAGCAGCCATCATGGCCGCTGTTGAAAAAAGGCGTTTAGAAATCAACATAACTCCAACTGACTAAGTAAGCGCTGTCCGTATTCACTATTAGCGGTTAAAGAAACAATACGGTGATCGTCTTGGTAACGAATATCAATGTCCAAATCCGCTTCTGGTAGCATCCCATAGCCTTTCTCAGGCCATTCAACCAAACAGATAGCATCTGGCGTGAAGTAATCACGAATCCCCATGAACTCTAATTCTTCAGGATCGGCTAAGCGATAAAGATCGAAGTGATATACCTGCCAGTCGGCAAGTTGATAAGGTTCAACTAGAGTATACGTAGGGCTCTTTACATTTCCTTGATGGCCAAGCGCTTTTACAAAGCCACGACTAAAGGTCGTTTTGCCTGCGCCAAGATCACCATGCAGATAAATAGTCGTCTGCTGTGAGCAAAGATTAGAAAGCTCCGTTCCTAGTTGAATCGTTGCTTGTTCATCTTTCAAAGTAAATTGTTTCGTGCTCATGAATACGTTCTCTAAAAATCGATCGTTGACTATATAAAAATCAAAAGAACAAGAATAGTAAACCGTGATGCTTTTGGGAGACAAGCACTCAAGTGTAAGTTCTATGAAAAATACTGATCAAAACGCGTCTGTTCTGGTCAACACCACTCAGATCCGTTAAGATCCGCCCCCATTTTTGCCGAACCTAATTTTAATTAGCCTTATCTCTAATTGTAAAACAGAGAAAATAAGAATTAAGCCATGAATCTAGACCATCTTGCTGAAAAAATTAAAATCTGGGGAAAAGAGTTAGGCTTTCAAAAAGTTGGCATCTGCGATGTTGATTTAAGTGAACACGAAGCCCCTCTTCAAGCATGGCTAGATGCTGGTAATCACGGCGAAATGGATTGGATGGCTCGACATGGAATGATGCGAGCTCGCCCTAATGAGCTTCATCCTGGCACCATTCGAGTGATCAGCGCCCGAATGAACTACCTACCACCGGAAGCGCAATTTGCCTCTAACCTAAGCGATACCACTCAAGGTTATATCAGCCGTTATTCTTTAGGCCGCGATTATCATAAATTGTTCCGTAACCAATTGAAAAAGCTAGGACAAAGAATCGAGAAGGAAGTCGAAGGTTTAGACTCACGTCCTTTCGTCGATTCAGCGCCTATTTTGGAAAGACCGCTCGCTCAAAAAGCGGGGTTGGGTTGGACAGGTAAACACTCGTTAATTCTCGATAAAGACGCGGGCTCTTGGTTTTTTCTAGGGGAGTTATTAGTTAACATCCCGCTTCCTGTTGATGAACCTAGTGTCGATGAGTGCGGCAAATGCACCGCATGTATCACCTCTTGTCCAACGGGTGCCATTATTGCTGATGGTGTCGTGGATGCTCGAAAATGTATTTCGTACTTAACCATTGAATACGATGGTGTGATCCCGGAAGAATTTAGAGACGCAATTGGTAATCGTATTTACGGTTGCGACGACTGCCAGTTAGTTTGCCCATGGAACCGTCATGCTGAACTCACAGAGCAAACAGACTTTCACCGCCGAGAAGATTTCCAAGAAGCCGATCTGGTTTTGCTTTCAAGTTGGGACGAAGCAACCTTCTTGAAGAAAATGGAAGGCTCTGCAATAAGACGCATCGGCCACACCCAGTGGTTACGCAATATCTTTGTTGCTATGGGCAATGCACCATTCCAGCAACGCATTGTTGAAACACTGGAATCTCATCAAGGGAAAAACGATATGTTGGATGTGCATATTGAGTGGGCTTTGAATAAACAACTACAGCAGTTGCCTAACGTTAGCAGTGTGCAAGAAGATAGCTCTACGCAGAAAAATAACTGTATGCAAAAAAATAGCAGCAAAATACTCACCAAAAAGCACAGGCTGATACGCATTGTTGAAAAAGGACTACCAAGAGACGCCTAGCTCTTTACGTACCTACCTAGTTCTTTATATACCTACCCAGTTCTTTATATACCAATGTTTAACTGGCTAGTTCATACCAATCATCCAACATTTAAGACAACTCGTTGCACATAATTTTAGAACAATGTTTGACCTTGTTCTCAATTTTAACAATGTGGAAAAAATTCAGATTTCTCGTAAACTTCCGACACCCTCACAAAGTTAAACACAGTACCGATAAATGATTAAGATCAAAAAACAACAAGTTAACGATCTTTTACCAAATTCAACACAAGCACTCAACTTGATAAAAAACAACAAGTTACGATCGCTACGATTCCGCTAATATATTGAAAACAAGAAAGATCTTTTAGAGGTATGTGGAGAATTAAGCCTGAAACAACTTTATCAACCAAGTTATCCACACCTAACATTTTGTGGATAAGTCTGTTTATAGATATGAAAAACCTCAAGTATCTGCTTCAGAGACCTGATGTTTACTAGCATTCCAGTTGCTAAGAAATATTTAAGACAAAAAAATATCCACCATGATGGAGGATTATTTGCTTTTTGGGGGGATTATGCTTCGCAGCATTAAAGAAAGAGCGTGACCCTTAGGTCGTCTTTAAACTCTGTGATCCAAAGAAAAACACGGTGGCTTAAAGGGTCTTAATAGCTTTTAGAAGAAAGCTGGAGCGATACATCGGGTTCGAACCGATGACCTCAACCTTGGCAAGGTTGCGCTCTACCAACTGAGCTAGTATCGCATTCGTTAATCGCTGCTTTTACTGCCTTGGGCAACTCTTACCGCCTTGAGCAACAGATAGCGCTTAACTGTAATGTGGTTGCGGGAGCCGGATTTGAACCGACGACCTTCGGGTTATGAGCCCGACGAGCTACCAAACTGCTCCATCCCGCGTCCGGATGCATTGTTTAAGACAATGACTCTGTTCTCTAAAAAGAGAGAATTTGGAGCGATACATCGGGTTCGAACCGATGACCTCAACCTTGGCAAGGTTGCGCTCTACCAACTGAGCTAGTATCGCATAAGCTAACCGTTCATCTTTTCTGCTACAAAGCATCAAATCAACGTTCAACTGTAATGTGGTTGCGGGAGCCGGATTTGAACCGACGACCTTCGGGTTATGAGCCCGACGAGCTACCAAACTGCTCCATCCCGCGTCCGGATGTTTCTCTTTTCGCATCATGATCGTTTAAGACAATGAGACGAAACCATTTCATTCTGAGTACTTTCTCTAGGAGATGACTTCTAAGAACTGAATGTGGAGCGATACATCGGGTTCGAACCGATGACCTCAACCTTGGCAAGGTTGCGCTCTACCAACTGAGCTAGTATCGCATAAGCTAACCGTTAACCTTTTCTGCTAAGAAGCATCAAATCAACGTTCAACTGTAATGTGGTTGCGGGAGCCGGATTTGAACCAACGACCTTCGGGTTATGAGCCCGACGAGCTACCAAACTGCTCCATCCCGCGTCCGGATGCATTGTTTAAGTTAATGACTCTATATTCCCAACATCAATCCTAAGAAAGAAATTGGAGCGATACATCGGGTTCGAACCGATGACCTCAACCTTGGCAAGGTTGCGCTCTACCAACTGAGCTAGTATCGCATAAGCTAACCGTTCATCTTGTCTGCTAGAAACTAAGTTCTTACTGCAAAGAAGCTATCAACGTGTAGCTGTAATGTGGTTGCGGGAGCCGGATTTGAACCGACGACCTTCGGGTTATGAGCCCGACGAGCTACCAAACTGCTCCATCCCGCGTCCGGATGCATTATTTAAGTTAATGACTCTATATTTCCAACATCAATCCTAAGAAAGAAATTGGAGCGATACATCGGGTTCGAACCGATGACCTCAACCTTGGCAAGGTTGCGCTCTACCAACTGAGCTAGTATCGCAATCTGAAACGTCTTTCGCCGTTCAGGGCTGCGAATTATAAGAGCATTTTTTTGTGATGCAAGTCCTTAATGCAAAATTACGAAAGTTTTTACTCAACTGCTGTAAAAGCACACAGATTTGCAAAAAAATTGGCTCTTATGTCCCTGAAAAGTTAGATAAACGTGATCGTTTGATCTGATTAGATGTTAATAATCGTTTTTCGGTAGTACTGCAGCTCAGCAATCGACTCACGAATATCGTCTAATGCAAGGTGGCTTCCCGACTTAGAAAACCCATCTAACACTTCAGGTTTCCAACGGCGAGTCAGCTCTTTCAAAGTGCTTACGTCAACATAGCGGTAGTGGAAGTACTCTTCCAACTCAGGCATGTGTTTGTATAGGAAACGGCGGTCTTGACCAATGCTGTTACCACAAATCGGTGACTTACCTTTTGGTACCCATTTCTCAAGAAACTCAATGGTTTGTTGAATCGCATCTTGCTCTGAAACCGTGCTTTCTTGAATTCGCTTAACTAGGCCACTGCCGGTATGAGTCGTTGTGCACCACTCGTCCATCTTGTCCAATTCACTCTGAGGTTGGTGAATAGCCAAAACAGGTCCTTCAGCCAGGATGTTAAGCTCACTATCGGTAACGATAGTCGCAATTTCAATGATTTTGTGAGTTTCAGGATCAAGTCCAGTCATCTCTAGATCAACCCAAATCAGGTTCTGATCGCTAAAGGACATAAGGCGTCGCCTATTTGTTTATGTGTAAAAGAGGTACTATACCCAAATAACTATACTCAAACTAGCTCTAGGGCCATCGAAATCATATGGCACCAGCAACACCTTGTTTGAGTCCCCAATCATCAAGTTAGATGTGTTAAGTGAAAAATTGTGGCTAAAAAAAAGAAGTTAACTAAAGGTCAGGTACGTCGTGTACGTAGCAACCAGAACAAGCGACTCAAGAAAGAAGATTCTATCCAATGGGATGAGAACATGCTTGGTGGCACAAAAAGCGGATTGGTCATTACGCGCTTTGGGCAACATGCTGATATCGAAGATCTTGAAACTAACGAAGTTCATCGTTGTAACTTACGCCGTAGTATCGAGACCTTAGTTTCTGGTGACCGAGTAACTTGGCGCGCAGGCTTAGAGTCGATGGCTGGTATTTCAGGTGTAGTAGAAGCGGTTGAGCCAAGAACTTCAATGCTGACTCGCCCTGATTACTACGATGGCCTAAAACCAGTTGCTGCAAACGTTGACCAAATGGTTATCGTATCGGCAGTGTTACCCGAGCTATCACTTAATATTATCGACCGTTACTTAATTGCCTCAGAAACCGTCAACATTGCCCCACTTGTGGTTCTCAATAAAGTCGACCTACTGACTGAAAAACAGATTGCTGAATACCGCGAAACACTGAAAGTGTACGAAAAAATCGGCTACAAGGTGATGTTTGTGAGTAAAGAGTCGGGTTACGGCATCAAAGAGCTGGAAGCTGAACTCAAAGATCGCATCAACATTTTTGTTGGTCAATCTGGCGTGGGTAAATCAAGCTTAGTGAATGCACTCATGCCAACACTAGATATCGAGGAAGGCGCCGTTTCTGAAAACTCAGGACTGGGTCAACACACGACAACGGCAGCACGTTTGTATCACTTCCCTTCTGGTGGTGATCTTATCGATTCCCCAGGGGTACGTGAATTCGGCTTATGGCATTTAGAACCAGACGAAATCACTGACGCTTTCATTGAATTCAAGCCATTTCTAGGTGGTTGTAAGTTCCGTGATTGTAAACACAATGACGACCCAGGATGCCTTCTACGTGAAGCCGTAGAAGACGGTAGAATCAGCCGTTTACGTTTTGCTAGCTACCATCGCATTATTGAAACCATGGCTGACAACAAAGATAACCGTCAGTACTCACGAAGCAAGAAAGCCGATCTCTAATCGCGTTTTTGTGAACAAATGTGTGCATTTACTGACAATTGGCGTGAATTTAAGTAACATCTCGCGCCCTAAACCGTCATCGACAGATTTAATTGAAAAACAATTAGCATTGGAAAATTAATACAATGGATAAGATTAAAGTTGGATTGCAGTACTGGATCCCACAGCATGGGCTAACTCGCCTAGTCGGTAAACTGGCGTCTGCTAAAGCGGGTGGCTTAACGACAGCGATCATCAACTGGTTCATCAAGCAATACAAAGTAAACATGGATGAAGCTCTGCATAGCGATCCAAAACACTTTAAAACATTCAATGAATTCTTCGTACGTGAATTGAAAGAAGGCATGCGTCCTATTGCTGAAGGTGAATCTGTTATTGTTCACCCTGCTGATGCACGCGTAAGCCAATTTGGCCCAATTACTGACGGCCAACTTATTCAAGCTAAAGGCCACAACTACTCAGCTCGCGAACTATTGGGCGGTGATTCAAGCCTAGCGGATGAGTTCAAAGACGGCGAATTCGCGACACTTTACTTATCGCCAAGTGATTACCACCGTGTTCACATGCCATGCGATGGCACACTGCGCCAGATGATCTACGTTCCTGGTGACCTTTTCTCTGTAAACCCGCTAACGGCAGAGAATGTTCCAAACCTATTCGCACGTAATGAGCGTGTAGTTTGTATCTTCGATACAGAGTTTGGCCCAATGGCACAAGTGCTGGTTGGCGCAACTATCGTTGGCAGCATCGAGCAAGTATGGGCAGGTACCATCACCCCACCTCGTGGTAACTCGGTTTACAAATGGGATTACCCTGCACAAGGTGACAAAGCAATCATCTTGAAGAAAGGCGAAGAGATGGGCCGCTTTAAGCTTGGTTCAACCGTTATCAACCTGTTCGCTAAAGATGCCATCAAGTTTGACGAAACGATGCAGAATGGTGAGAAAACCGTTCTAGGCACCCCTTTCGCGCATATTGCAGGCAAAAACGCTGAAGTAAGTGAAGACGCGGCTGAAACGGTTGAGAACACAGACCAAGCATAGCTTCTTGAGTTCGTTCATAGACATTCTAAAGGCGCGTTATTTCTAGTAAATAACGCGCCTTTTTCGTCACCGACCATACTGTTCGTAGCGCTTCGTAACAAGTTAATAGCCATAAATAACAAGCTCATAGCCCTTCGTAACAAATTCAGACCTCTTCATTAAAAAGTTGACCAAAAACAAAACAACTGTCGAAACCTTCAACAACTTTTCGATTTTACAACCCGTCTCCAAGTACCAAAAATCCAGATAACTTACTCTATTTGAAGATATTTTATTCATAGGGTCTTTGTATCATGCCTAAACTCAATGTTGGCGTATTGGTCAAGCTATTGATTTGTTTTGCGATTCCCTTGGGCGTGCTATTCATGCCTATCGACTCGATCCCCATAGATAACCTCACCTTGATTCAGCACCGCTTACTGGCGATATTTCTATTAGCTGCGCTACTTTGGGTTCTGGAACCGGTTCCGGTATTCGCGACGTCAATCCTGATCATTGCACTTGAATTGGTGATGATTTCCGACAAAGGCTTACATTTATTCAGAAGCCCACCAGCAGGACACGATCTCGGTGAGTTAATCAAATATACCGACATATTCGGTGCGTTTTCGTCACCAATTATCATCCTCTTTATGGGTGGTTTTGCACTCGCTATCTCGGCATCCAAGTACGAACTCGATAACAACTTAGCCCGAGTACTGCTCAAGCCATTTGGTACAGAGCCGCGCTTCATTATGCTTGGCTTAATGCTGATTACTGCCGTGTTCTCGATGTTTATGTCGAACACCGCGACCACAGTCATGATGCTTGCTCTACTAGGCCCAATAGTGGCTTCTGCGCCTAAAGGCGACATGGGGATTAAAGCACTCGTGTTGTGTATTCCAATTGCGGCCAACACCGGTGGTATCGCCACTCCCATCGGTACACCGCCCAACGCAATAGCATTGCAGTATTTAACTGGCGAAAACAGTATCGACTTCTTAAGTTGGATGATGATGGGCTTACCCTTTGTGATCATCCAACTCACCATCGCTTGGTTTCTTCTACAAAAACTCTTCCCTTCTAAAGAAAGAAACATGGTGCTCAAGCTCGATGGACAATTTAGAAAGAGCTGGCGAGCGATTGTGGTTTACATCACCTTCGCTGCGACAATTTTATTGTGGATGACCACCAAGCTGCATGGCATGAACACTTATGTGGTGTCTATTATTCCATTGGCTGTCTTTACTCTCACAGGCATTATGGGTAAAGAAGAGCTCAAGCTGATTAACTGGGATGTATTGTGGTTGGTCGCAGGGGGTATTGCGATTGGTATTGGCTTAGATAAAACAGGCTTAGCGGCGGCATTGGCACACGCGATTGACTATGAATCGCTCTCACCTGCAGCTGTGGTACTGACATTGTCTATCGTGTGTTGGTTAATGGCGAACTTCATGTCGAACACCGCGACGGCCAACTTACTGATGCCTATTGCCGCTGCGATCGGCGCATCGATGGAAAGCTTAGTCGCAATTGGTGGCCTACAAGGCTTGCTGGTTGTGGTCGCCTTCTCCGCCTCACTGGGTATGATTCTTCCGGTATCGACACCGCCCAACTCGTTGGCTTACTCAACCGGGCTTATCGAAAGCAAAGACATGGCGAAGATGGGTATCATCTTAGGTATCGTAGGCTTATTAATGGTCTACCTCGCGCTGTTTATTATCACCTAACACGGCTTATTATCATCTAGCACGTTAACTTTTCACTACAGCCCTCCAGATAGCAGTCCTAATTTCGCTAGCTGGAGGGTTGATCAGTTTTCAATCGATAAATAACTGTGATTCCACTTCACTGTTTGTCAAAAAGTAGGATCGATATATTTAGAATTTATGATTTTAAGCACATTTATTCCACTTGAGAGAGCGGCACTATACACGCATCAGAGACACGTCAATTCACCATTAAGTACGTAATTAGGTTTTTGTCTAATAGAGAGGAATGGACCTTGAGACATACTATTAAATTTAAAATTCAGATCGCCATTGCGATCATTATCGCCGTCGTGAGTGGTACCCAAGCTTGGATATCGGTTAATCAACTCACTCAAGAAACTGAAATCGCGATCAACCAAGAAATGAAAAATGTCAGTGTTGGCACCACAAATTATATTGCTGATTGGCTCTCCATCCGCAGTGATATGATGCTTGCCAATGAATCGACCATTTCAAGCAATAGTAATTCTGACCGCGAGTTATTAATCACCAAACAAGCCGGGCAATTCCTGTCTGTTTATGCAGGGTTCAGCGATGGCACAATCGCTTATGGCGACAAAGGTGAAGATTGGCCAGCAGGCTACGATCCACGTACCCGCCCTTGGTATCAAGATGCCAGCGCAACATCAGACCTCATCATTACCGAACCTTATCAAGATTTTGACGGCAGTATCGTCATCAGCTTTGCCAAAGCATTCAACGGTGAAAAACAGGGCGTCCTCGCGGCGGACTTAACCGTTACCAGCATTATTGATACCGTACTCAATGTAAAACTCGAGAACGATGGTTTTGCATTTTTAGTGGATGGTAACAACAACATCGTGGCGTACAGTGATGAAGCCTTGAGTCAAAAACCATTGACCAGTTTGAACCCAGAGCTAACGGCCAATAAAGTGTCACAACTGATCCAAGGACAAATGATCACCACGCTAACTTGGCCTGGCCAAGGGGATAAAATGGTCTATATTGCCAATGTCCCGAATACCGATTGGTCACTGGGTATTGTTATCGATAAGGAAATGGCATTTTCTGCGGTCTCTGACGCGATTCAATTTATCTCCCTGACTTCTTTGATTTTGTACATCGTGATTTCGATTGCGAGCACAATGGTGATCAACCGCCTACTTTCCCCACTACAAACCTTATCAGAAGCACTGACTCAGCTGGCTCAAGGCAGAGGCGACCTCACTCAACGTATTGATATCACGCGTATGGATGAGATTGGCAAACTTGCCGAGCTTGTAAACCAGTTCTTAAGCCAGATGCAAAGCATGTTGAAGGGCGTGATAGAGCACAGCCACGATCTCAACAATCATGCAGAGAAAGCCAATCAACTGGCGACCCAATCATCCATTCGAGTTGAGAATCAGCAAAACGATATCAATCAAATAGCGACCGCGATTCATGAGATGTCAGCCACGGCAGCTGAAGTGGCTAGCCATGCCGAACTCACAGCATCCGCTTCTCAAGCGTCAGCCACCGCTTGTAACGAAGGCCAAGAGGTTATTCAACAAAACCGCGATGCGATTACTGGCCTCGCAACTCAAGTTGAAGACGCCGCCAATGTGATTCGTGAATTAGAGAGTAATGCTCAAAGCATCAACCAGATCCTATCCACCATTCAGGGCATTGCCGAGCAAACTAACCTGTTGGCATTGAATGCAGCAATTGAAGCCGCCCGTGCAGGTGAACAAGGTCGCGGGTTTGCCGTTGTGGCCGATGAAGTACGAGTACTAAGTCAACGAACGCATGGTTCGACGGAAGAGATCCGCGTGATGATTGATACGTTGCAAAAGAATACTCAACATGCCGTTGAAAGCATGACCACCAGCACTCAACTGGCCGAAAATAGTGTTGGATTCGCCGAGCAAGCTCATGGCAGCCTGACTAAAATCACTCATGCGATCACTGAAATCAACGACATGGCGCTGCAAATCGCCAGTGCTGCAGAAGAGCAACGCGCGGTAAGCGAAGACATCAGCCGTAATACGCAAGGAATCAAAGATGCCTCTGACGATCTTGCGCAGCAAGCAGAAAGCAGCCGCAACAGTTCAAATGAAATGAGCCATGCAGCAGAGTCGATGCGCCAAGATGTGGAGCGCTTTAAGGTGTAACGCGTCATTAATCACATCAAGCTAAGCCGAACTGTCCACGTTCATGGTTCTTTTGTTAAGAATCACTTTGTTCTCAGTTCGGTTTGATGCATATTGATGAGCTAATTTATCCCAGACACAAGGACGTTAATGACATGGGATTTGAATGGTTAGCTCTAGCCGCCGCTTTTCTATGGGCGATAGCGAGCCTGATGTCAGTAAAACCCGCTCAACACTTAGGTTCTTTTGCCTATAGCCGATGGCGTATGGGTTGCACCGCAATCATCTTATCGAGCATGGCTTGGTTCACCGGTGGGTGGTCAAGTGTCGAAGCCGACCTCGTCACACCTATGATGCTGTCTGGCCTTATTGGTATCTTCATTGGTGATACCGCCCTGTTCGCGTGCTTGAATCGCATGGGGCCACGCCAAGCCGGTTTGCTGTTCTCTTGTCACGCGGTATTTTCCGCTATTCTCGGCTACTTCCTGTTTAGCGAAAGCATGACTTCGGTTGAGCTTATTGGCTCAGCGTTGGTGTTTAGTGGGGTATTAACCGCCATCTTCTTTGGTCGTCGTGGACAAGCGAAAAACCAGCTCGAAACCATCAAAGGCACAGTGTGGATTGGCGTTGCTTTAGGAATTACAGCCGCTATCTGCCAGGCACTGGGTGGCATCATTGCAAAGCCGGTAATGCAAACCAACATCGACCCTGTCGCCGCTTCAGCCATTCGAATGATCACCGCCTTTGTTGCTCACTCTCTGTTTCGTTTAACGGGCGCTAAACTTTCACGCGCAATCAACCCAATGAATAAACAGATATTCGCAATTACTGCGGTTAATGGCTTTTTAGCGATGGCCGTGGGAATGACACTGATTTTGTATGCGTTGCAGGAAGGCAATGTCGGTATGGTCGCACTGTTATCTTCGACCACACCCATCATGTTGTTACCAATACTCTGGTTGTACACCAAACAGAGGCCAAATGCCTACGCTTGGATAGGTGCCATTGTTGCCGTGGTGGGCACTGGGATTCTGGTCAGCTAGTGAAGCGAGTTGGAAGCTGAGAGTTAATAGTTAATAGTTAATAGCTAATGGTTAATAGCTAATGACCATTAACTCTCAATAAAAACAAAAGCAAAAAGCTAAGAACGCGGGAACGGAAAAGCCGTCACGTCATCGATATGGTCGTAGCCCAAAGCCAACATGATCAGACGATCAATACCTAAAGCAACACCTGCACAGTCTGGCAAGCCCGCTTTTAATGCCTCAATCAAATGATGATCAATCGGTTGAGGCGATAATCCCATCTCGATACGTTTTGCATTGTCATCTTCAAAGCGCTTAAGTTGCTCTTGCGGTTTATCTAACTCGTGGAAGCCGTTAGCTAACTCGATGCCTTTGAAATACACCTCAAAGCGATCCGCTACTCTTGAGTCATCAGAATTGATCTTGGCTAACGCTGCTTGCGATGCCGGGAAATCATAAACAAAGGCCGGAACATCTTGGCCTATTTTCGCCTCTACCCCAATACTGAAAAGAAGCTGTAATAGCGTATCGCGATCTTCTTCAGGATCCGCAATATCACTTAACCCAAGTGGTGCAGCCGCTTGCTTCAGCGTATCCATCGAGTCTTCCAGCGGACAAACCCCCAACACATCAATAAAGGCTTGCTGGTAAGTCATTCGCTCCGCTTTGTCAGACTTGAGAATTTGCTGCAATAGGAGGTCCATTTCGTCCATCAAATCGTGGTGATCAAACCCCACGCGATACCACTCCAACATGGTGAACTCAGGGTTATGATAACGACCATTTTCTTCGTTACGGAAAGACTTACAAATTTGGTAGATACAACCACTGCCCGCCGCTAACAGTCGTTTCATATGAAACTCTGGGCTCGTCATAAAGAACAAGGGCTGACCGTGCGCATAACCCGGCCCTACGAATTCAGTTTTGAAGGTATGTAAATGCACGTCCGTCACCGTGGCGTGACTCATGGCTGGCGTATCCACTTCCATCACGTCTCGCTTTGCAAAAAAATGACGGATTTGAGTAAGGATATCAGCACGTTGCTTTAACTGCTTAATGGTTGCGGCAGGTTGCCATGTGGAGTGCATTATTAAGTTCCATATCACTGAATTCTAGGCGACGAAAATTACCACTTTTCGTCTCTTTTGTAAGCTTCTATCTTTGCCTTATCAAACCAGCATGTTGTTTTATGAAGCCAGAAAATTACGTACTACAATACATTTACTAATATTTAGCCGCTAGCCACATTGATAACAAAAATCATACTCAACAAGCCGTTAACACGACTCTTGTGGGGGAATCGTTATCAACAATTCATTGCCGTGATTGCAGTCACATAACCTATAATTTCTATGCCCCCATATGCATTACCGACCTAAAAACCCAAATACATCAACTTTTAGAATACCTTCCTCTCGTACACTGAACCTACCACTTAAGGCTTAGGGGTGATAAGCGGTTGATACCGTTTACGTACTATTAGTTAGTAAGTGCTATCGATTAGTAAGTGCTCTCAATAAGTAAGTACTGCCAATTAGCAAGTGCTACCAATAAGCTTTTTATAATTACAAGCGGAATACTCCGCATCACACTGGAGAATAACTGTGAAGACAATTACCACAGATATCGCAGTCATCGGCGCAGGCGGCGCTGGTCTTCGTACAGCTATCGCTGCGGCTGAAGCTAATCCTGAATTGGAAGTAGCACTGATTTCTAAAGTTTACCCAATGCGCTCGCACACGGTAGCAGCAGAAGGCGGTTCAGCAGCAGTAATTAAAGACGAAGATAGCCTAGATAACCACTTCAACGATACTGTTGGCGGTGGCGACTGGCTATGTGAACAGGATGTTGTTGAATACTTTGTTGAAAACTCGACTCGCGAAATGATCCAAATGGAACAATGGGGCTGCCCATGGAGTCGTAAAGAAAACGGTGAAGTAAACGTACGCCGATTCGGCGGTATGAAGGTAGAGAGAACGTGGTTCGCAGCGGATAAAACCGGCTTCCACATGCTTCATACTCTGTTCCAGACTTCGATGAAGTACGACACAATCAAACGATTTGATGAGTACTTTGTGGTGGATTTGCTCGTAGAGGAAGGCGAAGTACAAGGCCTAATCGCGATTCACATGTCTGAAGGTGAGCTTGTTACCATCAAAGCAAAATCTGTTGTTCTAGCAACCGGTGGCGCAGGTCGTGTTTACCACTGTAATACCAACGGCGGCATCGTAACTGGCGACGGTATGGCAATGGCTTATCGCCACGGTGTACCACTGCGTGATATGGAGTTCGTTCAATACCACCCAACAGGCCTACCAGGCACTGGCATCTTGATGACCGAAGGTTGTCGTGGTGAAGGCGGTATCATCGTCAACAAGAACGGCTACCGTTACCTCCAAGATTACGGTATGGGCCCTGAAACTCCAGTGGGCGAGCCGAAAAACAAATACATGGAACTGGGTCCTCGTGACAAAGTTTCTCAAGCATTCTGGCACGAGCAGCAGAAAGGCAACACCATCAAGCACCCGCTTGGTGATGTCGTACACCTTGACCTTCGCCACCTTGGTGAAGAGTACCTGCAAGAACGCCTACCGTTTATCTGTGAGCTAGCAAAAGCGTACGTAAACGTCGACCCAGCAAAAGAGCCAATCCCAATTCGTCCGACCGTTCACTACACCATGGGTGGTATTGAAACTAACGGTACCTGTGAAACTCGCATTAAAGGTCTATTCGCTGTTGGTGAATGTGCTTCAGTTGGTCTGCACGGTGCAAACCGTCTAGGTTCTAACTCTCTGGCTGAGTTCGTTGTATTTGGTCGCGTAGCGGGTGAACAAGCCGTGAAACGTGCAGCGGAATTCAAAGGCTGGAATGAAGAGTCTATCGCGAAGCAAGTGAAAGCGGTTGAAGATCGCATCGCAGGTCTACTAAGCCAAGAAGGCGATGAGAACTGGGCTGATATCCGTACTGAAATGGGTCACACCATGGAAGCGGGTTGTGGTATCTACCGTCAAGAAGACTTGATGCAAGAAACCATCGACAAAATCACTGAGCTAAAAGCACGTTACAAAAAGATCAGCATTAAAGACAAAGGCCAAGTGTTCAACACGGACCTACTTTACGCTATCGAAGTCGGTTACGGTCTTGAAGTTGCTGAAGCGATGGTTCACTCAGCGATTCTTCGTAAAGAGTCTCGCGGTGCGCACCAACGTCTAGACGACAACTGCACAGAACGTGACGACGTGAACTTCCTGAAACACTCTCTATCGTTCTACAACGAAGATGCAGCACCAACCATCGACTACAGCGGCGTTAAGATTACTAAATCTCAACCTAAAGCTCGTCTGTACGGTGAAGCTGCTGAGAAAGCCGCTGCCGCTGAAAAAGCAGCAGAAGAGAATGCGAAGAAGAGCGAAGAGGAGCAAGCATAATGTCAGCGAATCGAATCCAAAAAATTGAAATCCTGCGTTATGACCCTGAGCAAGATGCAGAACCTCACTTTCAAACCTTTGAAGTTCCGTTTGATGAAACCATGTCAGTACTTGATGCGATTGGTTACATCAAAGATAACCTAGATAAAGACCTGTCTTACCGTTGGTCTTGTCGTATGGCGATTTGTGGTTCTTGCGGCATCATGGTTGATGGCGTGCCAAAACTGGCGTGTAAGAGCTTCTTACGTGATTATCCAAACGGCTTCAAAATTGAGCCATTGGCTAACTTCCCAATCGAGAAAGATTTGATTGTCGACATGACACCGTTCATCGAGCGCCTTGAAGCGATCAAGCCTTACATCATCGGTAATGACCGTAAACCAGAAGACGGCACCAACATCCAAACTCCAGAGCAAATGGCGAAGTACAAACAGTTCGCTAACTGCATCAACTGTGGTTTGTGTTACGCGGCGTGTCCTCAGTTTGGTCTAAACCCTGAGTTCATCGGCCCTGCAGCTCTTACTCTGGCTCACCGATACAACCTAGATAGCCGTGACAACGGTAAAGCTGAACGTATGAAGCTGATCAATGGTGAAAACGGCGCTTGGGGTTGTACGTTCGTTGGTTACTGTTCTGAAGTTTGTCCGAAGAAAGTAGACCCAGCAGCGGCCGTTAACCAAGGCAAAGTTGAGTCTTCAATGGACTTCGTTATCTCGATGTTCAAGCCAGATGGATCGCAAGTAAAATCAGCAGAGGAGGCATAAGATGAGCAAACGTAAACCTTATGTTCGTGAGATGAACAGAACGTGGTGGAGCAACCATCCGTTCTACCGCTTCTACATGTTACGTGAAGCAACTGTACTGCCTTTGATTCTGTTCACTGTATTCCTAACCTTCGGTTTGGGTTCATTGGTGAAAGGCCCTGAAGCATGGGCAGGTTGGTTAAGCTTTATGGCTAACCCTGTTGTTATCGGTATTAATATCGTGGCGCTACTGGGCAGCTTAATGCACGCTCAAACCTTCTTCAGCATGATGCCTCAAGTAATGCCAATCCGCCTTAAAGGCAAATTGGTTGATAAAAGAATCATCGTATTGACTCAGTGGGCAGCGGTCGCTTTCATTTCTTTAATCGTTCTTGTTGTGGTGTAAGGAGCTTTCGTTATGAACACAAATTACAAAGTGAAACCTGTTAACCACGATCCTAAACGCTCTGATGAGCCAATCTGGTGGGGCCTATTTGGCGCTGGCGGTACTTGGTTCGCGATGATCACACCTATCACGATTCTAGTGTTAGGTATCTTAGTGCCAATGGGCATTATCGATGCTGACGCAATGAGCTACGAGCGTGTGTCTGAATTCGCCACCAGCATTATCGGTGCGCTATTCATCATCGGTACGCTGGCACTGCCAATGTGGCATGCAATGCACCGTCTTCACCACGGTATGCACGACCTTAAGTTCCACGTCGGCGTTGCTGGTAAAGTGGGTTGCTACTTCTTCGCAGGCCTAATCAGCGCACTGTCTGTTATCTTCATTTTTATGATTTAACAGTTAAGAGCAGATTCGGGATTCGAGTAATCGAGATTCGAAGCACTTAAGAACAGAAAATCGAAAGCAGAGCTAGGTTATCCAGCTCTGCTTTTTTATTGTTTGTCGAATACCACACATCTAGCTCACTCGCTCTTGAGCTTCCCGCTCTTCGTATCTCGGTTACTCGTATCTGCCCCTACCGCTTCTCCTGATCGCCAGATACAAAAAAGGCCGCGATAAGCGACCTTTTCTATTTCACTGAGCCACTTTAAACAAGATGGACACAATCAAATTACTTCACACGACCAACGTATTCGCCAGTACGAGTATCAACTTTAACAACTTCACCGATAGCGATAAATAGAGGTACACGAACAACCGCGCCTGTTGCTAGAGTTGCAGGTTTACCACCCGTACCCTGTGTATCGCCTTTAAGGCCAGGATCGGTTTCAGTTACTTCGATCTCAACAAAGTTTGGCGGAGTAACAGTGATAGGGTTATCATTCCACAACGTTAGAGTACAAACGTCATTTTCAACTAACCATTTTGCTGAGTCAGCGACTGCTTTTACATCTGCTGCGATTTGCTCAAATGTTTCGTTGTTCAT
Source organism: Vibrio sp. S/42/10 (assembly GCF_029890535.1). Classification (NCBI taxonomy): domain Bacteria; kingdom Pseudomonadati; phylum Pseudomonadota; class Gammaproteobacteria; order Vibrionales; family Vibrionaceae; genus Vibrio; species Vibrio sp. S/42/10. The sequence continues at coordinate 52,283 of NZ_JAKMZC010000019.1, forward strand.
GAAGTGGTAGAATTCGCCATCGTTGTATAGGTAACCTAGTTCAACGTCAACAACATCTGCAAGCTCAAAACTTTCGCCTGATTTGAATGTTTTCTCTAACACTTTGCCTGACAGCAGTTTACGAAGTTTTACACGGTTAAACGCTTGGCCTTTACCTGGCTTAACGTATTCATTGTCGATAATTGCGCAAGGCTCATTATCTAACATGAATTTTAAACCGCCTTTGAATTCATTGGTGCTTACTGACGCCATGATTTTCTCTTCCACATCTTTGAGTTAATTTCAATGCCGCATATCATAACCCGAAAAATCGAATCTGTTGAGCAAAACTGGCTCAAACAACTATCGAATGCGATCTCTGACCCGACAAAACTGCTTGAAGTATTAGAAATAGACCCAACACCGTGGCAAAAAGGATTCGCGGCACGTGAGCTATTTTCACTTAGAGTCCCCCTCAGCTTTGTAGAGCGAATGGAAAAAGGCAACCCACGCGACCCTTTATTGCGTCAGGTGTTACCACTCAACGAAGAGTTCGAGGTTCATCAAGGCTATTCCGCCGATCCGCTGGAAGAGCAAGAAAACGCAATACCTGGACTGCTGCATAAATACAAAAGCCGCGCACTGATGATTGTAAAAGGGGGGTGCGCTGTAAACTGCCGCTACTGCTTCCGTCGCCATTTCCCTTATCAAGACAACAAGGGTTCTAAGTCAGTGTGGCAAACCAGCCTAGATTATGTGGCTCAACATCCCGAGATCAATGAAGTTATCTTATCGGGTGGCGACCCTTTGATGGCCAAAGACAGCGAACTCGAATGGCTTATCCATGCTATCGAACAGATCCCGCATGTAAAAACCGTTCGAATTCATAGCCGATTACCGGTTGTGATCCCTGCTCGAGTGACTGATGAACTATGCCAATTGTTAGCTCAAACTCGCCTCAATGTGGTCATGGTCAGCCATATCAATCACGCCAATGAAATCAACGTGGAGCTCAAACAAGCTTTCCATAAGTTGAAACTCAGTGGTGCGACTCTGCTTAATCAGGGCGTGATGCTAAAAGGCGTCAACGACAGCGCTAACTCATTGAAAGAGTTGAGCGAAAAGCTATTCGATGCCGGTGTTTTACCGTACTATATGCATGTTCTTGATAAGGTTCAGGGCGCCGCTCACTTCTATATCTCCGATGAAGAAGCAAAGGCCCACTTTAGGGGATTAATCTCTGAAGTTTCTGGTTACCTAGTGCCTAAGTTAACTCGCGAGATCGGCGGCCGCAGCAGTAAGACACCACTCGATCTGCACATTGAATAACTCTATCTCGAGCAATGGTCGCTTCTTATCGTCTTGAATACCAAGAAGCGACAGAGACAGAAGCCCCTACTTTCTCATTGACCACCACTGGCTGTTAAACCTCAAGCAGACAATCCAATCGTTAAGACAAAAAGTTTTTGTTCGATCGTCCGGTCTATTATTAGCATACTCGGCTCTATTCTAAATTTTTAGGAGGGGTGATATGCCACAATTTATAGAACAAACTCTCAACCTTGCCCCCTTTAGCTGGGCAGGCCTCGCGGTATGTATGCTGTGTGGTTCGTTAATCGGAATCGAAAGGCAAACCCGCGGTAAACCCGTTGGAATACGAACCTCAATTTTGATTATCAGCGGTACTTATTTCTTTCTCACCATGGCGATTAGCTTATCTCCTAACACGCTCGATCAAGCCCGTGTGCTTGGTCAGATAATAACGGGGGTCGGGTTTCTTGGTGCAGGAGTAATGATGACATTGGATGGTAAGATTCATGGCGTCACGTCTGCCGCGATCATCTGGGTGCTGGCGGCTTTGGGAATGATGATAGCCTTAGGGCACCTATCTCAGTCTGTTATCATCACGCTAATGGCGCTGGTTATCTTGCTTGGTGTCGATAAGGTAGAAAACAGCTTCCAGAGCCTGCGTCGTGGTGTGCATCAGAAATGGAAGAGAAAAAACCGCATGAAGTCGTAAATACAACAACGCCTAAACAAAAGTTTAGGCGTTAATAAAGTCTTAGCTTAATAAGAGAAAACTCAAACCGTGTGGCTAAGTATTATAGACTTACTTAGCAAAGTTTATAATTGGGAAGCACGGGAAGAAACCGTTGTCAGCACAGTTGAGCAGACCAACTTGTACGCCCTCGATTTTTTTAGTTTTGTTGAAAATACCAACCTGAACCGTAGACACTTCAGAAAGGTTTGCGGCACCAACATCAACCAGAGTGTCGCCTTCCGAGTAGTTTACAAAACTCACGTTCGCGCCTTTCACATCGTTAGTGATATTAACGGCACCCAAGTTCAAACCAGTGGTTTTTCCTGGGTTCCAGTTGAATATACCCAGTGAAGCACCGGTCATTTCTTGGTTTACTTTATGCGCACCAAAAAAGCCCAAATTCACACCTGTCGTCGTTTGCGTCTCTGACATACCCACAACAGCAAGATCGACACCTTTAAGGTCATTGACTTGTCCATGCAGCAGAGCCAAACGCACACCGCCAACCGAGTCGGAATCTGGTGCGTTATAGCCGTTGATCGTTGAAAACATAACAGGCGAAGAAGCAAATGCTGCTGGTGCCATCACTGCTGCAGAAACAGCAAGTACTGAAAGTAGTTTTTTCATTGGGAGTCTCCACTGACTTATTGTTAACTTGATTAATCCATTTTCAATCAAGCATTTATTATCCTTTACTCACAGCTATACATGTTAGATCAATGTCATAACTGTACTGTTGAATATAGGCCTAAAACAACAAAGAGCAATGAAAGTTCGCACAATCTACCCGTGTATGGCATACCGCAATCTTCTCAGTTACGCTTTCTGGATCCTAAGTTACCTTCTCTAGACCTTAAAAAACTCCAGCTCTTTTTTCTGCTCTACCGCCAGTTGAGATAACGCTTTGGCCGCTTGTTGAGTTTGATGAATACCCGACACATTTTGGTTCACGAGGTCAAAGGCATTGTTTGTATTCAATGCTATACGCTCAGTTAAACTAAACTGCTCTTGAGAGGTGCTTGTCACTAACGTATTAATTTCAGAAATAGATTGCACAGACTGTTCAATATGACTGAATGATTGTTGGACATTTTCTGACAATGTCACTGACTCTTGGATCTGCTCAACATTGCTGATCATGTTGTCGTTGGCTTTTTCTGATTGAGCTTGAAGCTTGGTAATAATATCTTGAATGCTCTTCGTTGAATCTTGCGTCTTAGATGCAAGGTTACGAACTTCGTCAGCAACAACGGCAAAACCACGTCCGTATTCACCCGCTCGCGCCGCTTCAATGGCTGCATTCAAGGCCAGCAAATTCGTTTGATCAGAAATGGTACTGATCACGGCCGTCACTTCACCAATATCCATCGCATTTGTTTTAAGATCGACAATCATACTGGCGGTTTGTTTTACAGAGTCATTAATCTTATGGGTAAGCTCAATAGACTCCTCTAAGGTTTGGTTACCTTTAAAGACATTATCAATCGCTTTTTTAGCCTCTTGCTCGGCATGAACAGCGTTTGATGTTACTTCTTTTGAAGTGCTTGATAACTCGCTAATCGCATTAGAGATTTCCTCAACTTGCGTCAATTCATGTTGAGCATTGTTCGCGGTATCAACCATCACCCCAGTCAACTGCTCAGCTGACGTGGCAACTTGTGTTGAAATCCCTCGGCTGCTTTTAATGACAGTACTCACCTTATCATTAAGGATAATTAACGAACGATAGATGCCAACGGCCTCTTCTGGTTTGATAAAGCGTTGGGATAAATTACCTTCAGAGATTTTCTTGATCATTTCAGAAATCTCCCATGGTTCACCACCCAAAGAAGCTCTGAAACTGCGTTCAATAATAAAGCCGACGAATAACGACATCGTCAATGCAATCGCAGTCAGCAATAGCATCAACTGTTGAAAGTCACCCGCAATAATTCGAGCCTCAGAGGTTAACTTTTGGCTTTGTTCTTCTTGATAATCAATAAATTCATTGATGGCCGCAAGCCATTGAATAAAAGCAGGTCGAGCTGAATCAAGGATAGAATCGGTCATTACAGTACCCGATTTCTTATCCTGAATAATCTCCTCAACCAAAGGTAAAGTATATTGTTGTATCTTATCGATTTTCGCAAGAATGCGTTGTTCATCGACCGTAAACATCTCACCTTGCGAACGCATTTGGTTCATGTGAGCTTCAGACTCCCGATAAAAAGCTTCGAGCTGCTTAACTTCTTGCTCTAGAAGAGAAATCTCTTGAGAGGTTCTGGCTATCGCAATATCACGAATAGTAATCGCGCGATCATGAACACTGCCACGGTAGTTAATGGCATAACGCTGTTTAAGTGAGTTTACATCGGTAATTTCCGTCAGCGTCTCATCAATGAAGTTAACTTTTTGAATACCTAATACTGTTAAAAGCATCATAAGAAAAAGCGTCGTGCCAAACCCAATAGCCAGCCTCGCTTTAATGGTGAGTTTTGATAAATTATCCAACATATACTCTCTTTTATTAATTCCACGCTAAGGCACGAGCACCGTACTTAAACATCACTCATATTTATAAATATCAGCAATTATCAGGCCAAACTATAATATAAAGAAATCATAAGAACCAATACATACTTACCACTCGTCGTCCTAAAACTCACTTGACCCTGACTGTCTAACCTGAAAACATAAGATCAAGAGAGCAGACTTTGTTCTGGCTAATGAACAACGACTGCAGCTCGCTACTCCTTAAAACACTCTCCTAGAGTAAACTAAGCCGTATTTTCTGACGGCTGAACTTAACTTGGTCACATCAACATGGCTGATAATTTGTTCCTATTGTGCACTTGTTCTTATTGAGTAAAAGTAGCCAGGCCTCTTAACAACGAGGCCTTCCTCTAGGTGATGATCGTAATAGAGCTGCAATTATCAAGGAAAATATAAATGAACGACTCTAGGCTTAATGTCGATGTCACCGCAAGCTTATCCATGTTTATGATCTGTTTTATATGGGGAGTCCAACAAGCTGCCATCAAGTCAATTGCCGACCAAATTGCTCCTGTATTACAAATTGGAGGTCGCTCTTTTCTCGCCGCACTAATGGTGTGGGTAATGATGACCTTAAAAAAAGACTCACTAAAACAATCTAAAGACTATCTAATATCAGGCGTTGTCGTCGGCGCACTTTTTGCGTTGGAGTTTTTGTTTGTCGCAGAAGGTTTGAGATATACCACCGCCTCTCATATGACTGTATTTTTGTATACCGCACCTATTTTTGCTGCTATTGGTCTGCAATTATTCAACAAACACGAAATTCTAGCCAAAATGCAGTGGTTCGGTATCGGTATCGCTTTTTGTGGTATTGCCGTCGCGTTTTTCTCGCGAGATGAAGCCAGCACAAACCTACAGGATATGTTAATCGGTGACGTTATGGCACTGATCGCTGGTTTGCTCTGGGGAGCGACAACCGTCGTGGTTCGTTGTACTCGATTAGGGGTAGCTTCAACAGAACATACACTGTTCTTTCAGCTTGGTGGAGCGGGCGTGCTATTGCTCAGTTATGCAGCCATTACCGATCAGATACACTTTTCACTCAATTTCAACACATCAATGAATCTGTTGTTCCAGGTTCTATTTGTTAGCTTTGCCAGCTACTTGGCATGGTTTAGCCTTATCCGAAAATACAAAGCCTCACAACTGGGGGTGTTATCATTCATGACACCAGTGATTGGCGTAATAGCGAGTATTCTTCTTCTGGATGAACAAGCGCACAGCGGCTTTATCTGGGGTTCGCTTCTGATCCTCGTAGGGGTTTTACTTGTCAGTGTTTGGCCGTGGCTCAACCTCAAAATCCGTAACCGTTAAATCAAGACCGAATCACCTTGAGGTAGCCGTCTCTTCTTCGTCATTTCAACCTGTGGCTAGAACTCACCCAATATCCCCCTAAATCAACCGTTAGAGGTTGATTTAGGGACAAGAACTGCCTTTATCTGTTCGTTCGTTCGTTCGTTCGTTCGTTCGTTCGTTCGTTCGTTCGTTCACGAAGCATAAAGATATTTACTTTCAAAAGTCATTACCGGTAATGGTTTAGAGTAATAGAACCCCTGCAAGCGTGTCACTCCTACCTCTTTACATATAGCATCATGAATCTCCGTCTCTATCCCTTCCGCTACCGTGTCGTACTCTAAGCTGTGTGAGAACGCGCAAATCGCAGTAAAAAGTTGCCTCGGTTTTGTCAATTCAATACGCTCAACGAAAGAGCGATCGATTTTGATCACATCAATCGTGTAATCCTTCAAATGAGACAGTGAGGAGTAACCGGTTCCAAAATCATCCACTGCGACTTTTACACCTAAGTCACTGATTTTCTGCAAAGCTTCAGATGCCCACTCGCCTGAAATAAGATTACTTTCCGTAATTTCAAACTCCACATTTGAAGCTGGAATTTCATAAATATTAAGAAGGTTTTTAACTTTTTTCGCTAAAAAACGGTCGGTTAACTGACTTGGAGATAAGTTAATCGCTAATGTGAAATCGTCTCTCAACGTTTTTTCATTCAGCCAATATTGTAACTGTTTCAGAGCCGTTTCGATGACCCAAAAACCGATATCGACAATCATCCCGGTTTCTTCTGCAATAGGAATGAAGCGATCAGGAGGAACCATCCCTAACTTCGGATGTTTCCATCGCAACAAAGCTTCCGCTCCTATTAGCTTCATATCCGCATTAAACTGAGGTTGGTAATAAAGCTCCATCTCGCTCTTTACTAAAGCTTTCTTCAGGTGTCTTTCAAGCTCTGCTCGGCGATTCATTTGTTCATGAAATGCTTTTGAATAAAACTGAGCTTGGTTTCTTCCCTTTTCCTTAGCACGGTACAACGCAATATCAGCGCATTTTCGTAACTCAATCGAGTTCGATGCACATTCAGGAAAGCTCGCAATACCGACACTGACCGTTAAATCTAATGACTCTTCGTCCACACATATCGAAGAACTAAATTCAGACATGAGTCGGTTAACCATTTGTTGGACGTACTGCTTATTATTTCCGATAGGGAATAAAAGTGCGAATTCGTCACCACCCAATCGGCATAAAATATCATTGTATCCGACGCAGCGGTTAAGCTTACTGGCCACCTCTTTGAGGGCGCCATCTCCTAAGACATGTCCGTGACGATCATTCACATCTTTAAATTTATCAACATCAATCAACATTAAGACAAATGAAGAGTTATCTTTTGCTGCAGAAAGCAGTTTTTTGGTTAAACGCTCCTCAAAGAAGTGACGATTATTCAAACCCGTTAAACTATCGCGCTCTGCTAATCGCTTTAGCTCGGTATGCGTCTCCAGCACTTGTTGCTCGAGTTGATGACGTTCAGACGCAATAACAATCGCTCGTCTCAATCTTACCGCCGTCACTTCACTTTTCAAGATGAAGTCCTGAGCGCCCGACTCAATGCACTTCAGAGCAATATCTTCATCGTCATTGTGGCTCAACATAACAATCGATGTAGAGAAGTCATTTTTCGCGCGCAGTTCAATTAACAATTCAAACCCGTCGGTTGGGGGGAGTTGGTAATCCAGTAAAATTACATCAAATTGATGCTGTAAAGCCAACTCCAGACCTTTAACGCCAGTATCGGCAGTCTCAATAGCCGCTAGAGGTAGATCTGTATTTTTCAGCGTTCTAACAATAGATAAAGTATCTATCTGATCATCATCAATGATCAATACCTTCATTCTAGCCCCCTTGGCTTTAGCATTTTGGTAACTCAACAAGGTTCCAATAGTTCTCTAGAAAACGAATAAGTTGTTTGTAATCCTGCTTAGATGAAGACTTAACAATGTAACCCGCAATGTTTTTCTGATAGGCAGCAGAGATCTCTTCATCAAGTTGGGAGGTTGTCAGCACAAAAACCACGATGTCACTCAAACGTGCATCCGATCGCACGGCAGACAAAAACTCCAATCCATTCATTCTCGGCATGTTTAAATCCAGAAGCACAATAAAAGGCCGCTCAACGGTATCGTTTCTAAGCGCTTCCAATGCCTCCAATCCATCTCGAGTTCTATGTATTGGATTAAGCAAGTTTAATGACTTCAACGAACGTTGAATGCCAATTGCGTCGATATCATCGTCTTCAACTAAGAGAATACTGACCGTTTTCACGTAGTTATGATTCATATGATCTCCTTTTTTTCTAACAACTCTTCTGTGGGCCAGGTGAAAACAAAAGAACACCCACCTTGTGAATTAGAGTGTAATTCGAAATGGCAGCCGTATAGCTCCAAGGTTTTTTTGATGATAGACAAACCCATACCACTTCCTTCAACGCTATCGCGAGGTTGCAGAGTGTGGAATAATTCAAACACCTTGTCATGAAGCGCAGTGGGAATTCCAGGCCCATCATCTTCGACACAGAACTTGTAATGGTCACCTTGATAAACACCAGAAACCTTAATAGTCGCGTGTGTTTTATCATGGTGTTTCATCGCGTTGGAAATCAAATTTCTTAAGATTAAATCAAGCGGGACGACCAAAGTACGAAATGGGCCAATGCTGTCGTCACAAATAAGCGTCGCCTTATTATTCATATTGAGTAACTCGAATGTCTCTTTGACATTGTCTGCTAACGAAAACTCCTGAATCTCGTCTTTTTTCCTACCGACTCTAAAGTACGACAACAAGTCATCGAGTAACCTTTCTAACCGGACAACGCGCCCCTGTAAAAGGCGACTATAATCTTTTGTTTCTGGAGTTAGATGTTCCTCAATGTCTTCATTTATCCATGACACCAATTGTGATATCCCTCTCAGAGGCGCTTTCAAATCGTGCGATGCGACGTAAGCAAACTGATCGAGGTCTCTGTTCGCTCTTTCTAGCGCAAGGTTTCTTGTGGCTAAATTTTCTGAGGCTTTTTCTAGGCTATCCGTTCGCTCCTGCAAATCTCGACTTAACTTTCTTGCATAACCTTGGGCTTTCTCTTCCCCGTTACGCAATATCATAAGAATGACAAAGAGCATGACATTAACGAGTAGACCGAACATCAGGATCAATGTTGGCTGATAACTCTGTTGTTGAGCTTCAAATAGAGGCGAAGATTGAAAATAAAAGACCCAACTTCTCCCATACATATTGACTTCCAACTGATCATCAAACATAGGTTGATGGTTCAGGGTTTTACGAGAATGTGTCAGCTCATCGTAGAGTGGAATATTGTCATCATGGATACTGAAATTGATAAGACGATTAACATCATCAAGCGTACCGTTCATTAAATTTTGAACAATAAAAGGGGCATAAACTAACCCCAAAAAGCCATCACTTTCATCCCCATAATATTGCGGGGTTTCTCTCTTATCGAACCATGGCACATAAAAAAGGAAACCAGGTGTTTGCTTAGAATCTTGAACCAAGGTTATTGGCCCGGTAATTTGAGGGGTTCCCTTTGTTCGAGCGAGCCTTGCTGCCGCATATCGATTATTTTCATGAGCCATATCCAAACCAACCGCTGCTCGGTTTTCTTGTTCTGGTTCAATATACGTAATAGGCCAATAATCTTTGGCGATACGAATTGGGTGCATGTCATACGAAGGAAAGCTTTGTTGTTGCCAAGTGAGGTAACTCGCCACTTTTTCCTGAGGGACATAATGAATGACACCTATCCCACTCACGCCAGGGAAGTGGGAAGATAGTTCAAATTGACTAGCGAACGTTTTCCAGCTCTTTCGATTAACTGGGGCGGAAAACATATGGATTGCTGACACGCCCGCGTTCAATGCTTCTTCATACTTGCTCATTCTGTCTTGAACAAGCCCGAGTAATTGACTCACTTGAAAATCAAATTGAACTTGAGATTTTTGATGTGTCTGATGAAGAGTAATTTGCCATGCGGTAATAGTTAGGATTAGAGAACAAACAAGAACAAACCAATGAAGCCAAGATAAGGCGGTTGACGATTTCTTTATAAAAGTAAGCATCCTTAACCTATTGCACAAAGTGCATAATAATACAAACAACCATGACGCTAACTTTTATCCAACGAAATGTAAATACTCTATTTACATTTCTCACTTGATTGTTCTTAATTACTTATTATACCGAATGATAACTTTAAAATTAATCACTACTGAAAAAGCTCAGAGCGGTTTCTGCCGTTATTTTTTGCACTATATAATGCGGTATCCGCTTCTTTTAACGTTGCACTAATTGATTGTTCCTCGTTCCCCCTAAAAGCAACACCAATAGAAACAGTCACCCCTCCTATATTGGCAAAGTCATATAACTCGACCTTTTTACGTAACCTTTCTGCGAATTTAAAAGCATCTTGAACATCGGAATTGAGCAGGAAAATAATAAACTCTTCCCCACCAGAACGAAACAGCAAGTCTTGATCTCTAGATTGCTCTTTCATCAATTGTGCAAAACTTTTTAATAACTCATCACCAGCATCATGACCAAAGTTATCGTTGACCGATTTAAAAAAATCAATGTCTAATGCAAGAACAGAAAATGGGATCGCTTGGTGTTGCAATTGATCAACCGCTTTATCTAAGCCTCTTCTGTTTAACAGGCCTGTCATCGAATCCGTTAAACTTGCGGTATGAAGCGTGTCAATCGTCTCAAACGCGATCCCAAAGGCTCTGATAAAGCTACTCTTAAGTTGCGATGCTTCAAAATACCAAGAGTGAACTTGCTTCACGTTATTTACCGTATTTGAGTTACGATCACTACCTGTAACCGCCATTGCTAACTGTCTTAGTGGTTTAGAGATAAAACTAGAAAACACCCAAATAAACATTAACGTCAGCACCCCAACAGGAATCGTCGTTATGAACACTTCTTTCATTTGTTGATTAACCATAAGTAGAGTGCTTTGCTTCGGTTTCTGAGCAACCACTCCCCAACCAGACTGTGAGACAGGCGCGTACCCTGCCAGCATCTGGGTACCCAAAGAGTTCACAATATCTAGGCTGCCGCTTTCGCCTTTTGATACGGTATTAATTGCATCATTGTTTGTGATGACTTGGCCGATCCTTGTCTTATTGGGGTGATAAATCAACGTTCCATGGCGATCCACAACGTAAAGATAAGAACCATCCTCATAACTATGTTCATTCAACAATTGCCCTAGTATATTCGCCGTTTCGAGATAAATAGTCCCACTAATGTAACCGAGATATTTTCCCTGATTCGAAAAAATAGGGTACGACAGACTAATGAGATAGTTACCTGCGGGAGATACGAAAGGGTCGGTCACCAAAGGGGCTTGGGCTTTCAGTGATTGAAGGGAGCTTTCACTCGTTAACTTGATCCCTTTCACTTTCACTGTCTCTGGAGAGACCGCCGTAATCACACCATCAGAATTGACAACGACAACGGAGTTAAACAACTTGGTTTGATTTTTGAGTCGTTTCGTTTCTTCTGTCAACGCACGCTTATCATTGGTACTGTCGGATAGAGCTTTTGCGCTGTATTGGAGTTGGGTCATTGCGGAATCAAGAAAAACATCCGTCATTTCTGCCATCTTTTTAGCATAAACTCGGTTCGACTCTAGCGTTGTATTGATGATGATATCGCGCTGCACTTGATAGAGTGAATAGAAAGCGTTTAATAACGTAACCATTGCAGAAAATACACACAAGACGAGAATTAATTTTCTCAAATTAACCTTTTCTAACATTGTTCTTATCCATTTCTTACCTCTATATTTTGCGCAACATTAACATTTAAAATGCGGACTTTCAGCCCATTCCTCACAGAAGTAGAAATATAGATGATAAGTTGCACTTACTACCAGTAAGCACCTGAACTCATATATACCTGTATTTATCTAGTCATCACCGAAAGAAAAATATAAAACCAGCACTCACCCATCACAATAAAACAAAGTCATTTTAGCTAAGTTAACAGCAGAGCTAATCCTAAGCGACTATATTTAAAACGCGTGCAGAACTAAATCCATAAATTAAAAGAGAAAGTGACAACAATGCTCTATTACCTCTTATTTTCAATGGTTAATATAATGCGAATTTGCAAAACAACATCCTGAATGAGGCGTATTATTCCAGATCGACTTAACGGTCAAATACCATTAATATATATAAGGTTTTAAGACCCTATTCATTATTAGTATTTACGACATTCAAACCAATAGACAAAAAAACAAACAGGGACTGGCTTAGTATTAGCAGCAGTGATAAGTTATGTAACGTGTTACTTATATTTACCCTCCAGACTAGGATGTTGTTTTGAGTGGTTAAATATCGAATCACGGGTCATCATGTTCGAAAATGCTTTGAAGGGATACATCAACGCCTAAACATGAATCACGACCAGAACAAAGCAATTGATGAAAAGGATAGACATTGATTTGCAACCCAAATATCACCTTAGTTACCGATATGCCTTTAGCGTAGAGGGGCTTGTATGACGAAACTGACAATCGACTCCACTTACGGGATAGCGATCTTAAAAGACTTTCATTTGGTGCATGCCGACGACAATTATGCGCATATTTTCGGTTACCAATCCGCGCAAGAATTGATGTCGAGTATTGACTCCATCCTTGATCTTATTGTCTCGGACCACCATCAAAGTGCAAAGGACAATTATTACCAACAAGTCGAAAAGCGCGCCAACCCTCGCGGACGCACCTTTACCAACCGCGACCGTTTTGGACGTGAGTTCACAGCCTTCACGATCGACCATATTATAGAATGGAAAGGCGAACCCGCCCTTCAAGTCACCTTGATTGATTTGTCTGCCCAAGAGCAAGCATTGAAGCAGCTGGAGCATAACAAGCGCCAATACCAACGCTTAGTCCAGTCATCATTGCAAGGCATTAGTGTGCACCGTAATTTCAAACCTATTATGGTCAACCAGGCATGGGTAGACTTGATGAGAGCCCCCTCTATTCAGCACGTCCTAGATAACATTTCTTTACTAGACTTGTTATTAGATGAGCAAAAAGAAGAAGGCATAACTCGTTATCAAAACTTAATTTCAGGCAAGATCCCCGGAGCACATAGTGTGGTTCGAAATATCTGCTTTGATGGTCAAGAACGTTACTTTAGCATCTATGATAATGCCATTGAGTGGGATGGCGAGATGGCTGTCCAAGCCGTGATTGAAGACATTACAGACCGAGTTGAACTCGAAAAAGAGCTGGCTTATAAAGCGTCACACGATTCATTGACTGGCCTTCTCAACCGAGATGCCATCTATCAGTGGGTAGAAGCGCAAGCTCACCAACAAAATACATTGGCCTGTATGATGCTCGATGTCGATAACTTTAAATCCGTGAATGATCAGCACGGTCACCTAACGGGCGATGACATGCTCCGCAACATCGCTAATTTATGCCAACAGGTGATATCAAACCATGGTGTAACGGGGCGCTGGGGCGGTGAAGAATTTGTTATTTTCTTGTCCAATGTACACCTTCAGCAAGCCATTGAACTTGCTGAAGAACTACGCCAACGCTGTGAATCTTTTGCCTGTTCAAGCGCAGAAGAGAACATTCAACGTACCGTCAGTATCGGGATAAGTGTATACCAAGAGAATATCTCACTCGCAGATCCGAGCCAACACACAGATCAGGCCCAGAACGCAAACCAGTTAATTAAACATCTTGTTTCTCTCGCGGATAAATCCTTGTACCAAGCAAAATCGCAAGGAAAGAACAAAGTGGTCACCGCTTACGATCTTGACTCATAAACGCTAGTTATATTAACACTTAGCTTCTAGGGATATTGATACATGCCCTCTAATGCCCTTGACGCATAAGTCGCGCATTGCTAATTACTCATCGTTGTACCCGCAAGGAGTCGAAAACGGTGCTCAAAATACAGTGCCATTCCCATCAAAGGTGCAGAGTTTTCACTCCATTTTTGCCGTTCTTTTTAATTTGATACATGGCCAAATCAGATTGCTGGTAAACGTCATCAAAGTGATGCTCACCGTGGTTAAAGAAACACGCACCAATACTCATTCCGATGGCGACCCCCTTCAACATTTGATTACTTTCAGGTACCGCCTTTTGCAACAACTCTTCACAAAAGTGCGTGACTTGATCGGGTTCAGTATCGGCAAACAGAATGACAAACTCATCTCCACCAATCCGTCCGATTTGCGCCAGTTCAGAGGATGGTTTAGTTAAATCAGAAGCTTGCGGCGAAGCGAAACCAGAAGCTTGCGGCGAAGCGAAACCAGAAGCTAACGAAGCTGCATCTGAGGCTAGCGTGACCAAGCGCTGAGCAATAAAACTCAGCAACTGATCGCCCTTCTGATGGCCTAAAGTGTCATTGACCGCTTTAAAGTTGTCGATATCAATAAAGATCATCGCCGCTCGAACTAACTTATCTGCGCTTTTCATTTCACGAAAACGTTGTTCGATAGCTTGTCTATTGAGTAGCCCCGTCAACCTATCGGTAGAGGCCAAGGTCGCCAATTGCTGTTCAAAGCGTTTTTCTTGCGTGATATCGATGTGCGTACCCATAATTCTAAGCGGTACGCCATTAGTATCAAACTCGACAACACGACCTCTGTCATACACGTAGCTATCACCACCATCTTTATGGGTCATTCGGTAAACAACTTCATACAAATCACACCTTCCCGATAGGTGATCTTCAAAAGCTTTCATCGCCTGCTGATAATCATCAGGGTGTAAGTTATTTTTCCAAGTTTCAAACGTCGCAGTCAGCTCATGCGGTTGGTAGCCGAGCATTTTTCCCCAATCCATATTAAAGATAGTGAGCTTTCCTGACGGAACATGATGCTCCCATAGACACAACCCATTACTGTCGAGTGCGGCATTCAACTTTTCTTGTAGGCGAGTATTGCTTCGTTTGAGCTCAGCATTCTCTTTTTCGAGTCCTGCAATTTTCTTTTCGAATTCGGCAATGATGTTCAAATCGGTTTGCATGATCTTGACGACAATTGTGGAAGTGGCATCATAATATAGAGAAAAAGAACGGTATTTTCCATGTTTGTTGTAACACATCCCAACGTACCGCATCTTCATTTCTTGTTTAGGATCCACATCTCAAGGCGTGCGATTTCAAAGGGGAAGGGGCTTTTCTCAACGAGAGAACCTTAACAAATATCTAGCCTGCATATTTGTGATGCGAAGCTGTGAATGCGCTAAAAGACTGCCTCAGTTGGGCTAATTTAATACTGAGTCCTGTGATTGACTCTATTTATGGATAGCTGCGAGTCATCAGTTTTAAGTATTGTACACTTTTCGTGAACGTTAACCTTAAGTACTCCCTTCATAGATCAAGCTAACTTAAGACAATTATTGCAACTCAGATTTCTTATCATAATTGTTATTTGAGACTGCGACATAACAGCTACCTTTACTAAGGACTTATCGATATATCGATCCCCAACACCGAAATCACTTTCATCAATGATGTCATTTGCATATCTGATCGACCTTGTTCTATTTTTCTATATGTCTGCTTTGAGAGGCCAGCGAGAAAAGCCGCTTCAGATTGCGTAAGCCGATTCTGCGTTCGCTTCGCTTTTATTGCCTCCCCCAACGATAAAAGAGTCAGTGGTCCACGTACATCTGGAGGTTGCGTTATTTCTACTGTCCTAGCCATAAACTCTCCTTGATTCTTGACAGTTATCTATATCCCATCAGTTTAACCTCATGAAATTTAATGCCATTTCACGGAGTCTACTAGAATGTATACGTGAGTTTACGGCGCGAATCAACAATCGATCCAAATATGCACCAATGCTCACAAAAACATCTATAGAGCCTGTCAAGATTACATACCGGACCTTAGGAATGCATGATGGAAATCACACGTTTCATAGAGCCCTATTGAATGAAACGTGTACTAAATAGAGGGGGCTCTAGTGGATAAATTGATCGACGAGTCGTTTTAAACTAGCCAGATTCATAGCTAACGCTTCTGATCGCTCAACGGACTTAGAAGAGAGCTCGCGAGTTTCATTGATCCCCTGTTTAACGCAAACCACATGACGATTTATCCCTTGAGTAACCGCAACCTGCTCTTCGATGACTTGAGAGGTACGAGTACTTTGGGCATTAATGGAGACCAAATCGTTCACAATAGCTTCAAAGGATGCTTTACTTTGCTGAGACTGGTCGACACAGGCTTTCGAAGCATGGAGTCCCTCTTCCATCAACTGGCCTGTTTGGTTCACCGTTTTTTGTAACGTGTCAATCCGAGCTCGTATCTCTTCCACGGATGCACTCGTTTTCCCAGAGAGCGCCCGTACTTCATCAGCGACGACCGCAAACCCTCTCCCTTGCTGACCAGCTCTAGCCGCCTCAATCGCCGCGTTCAAGGCCAACAGATTGGTCTGCTCAGCGATCCCTTGGATCATTAAAAGAATAGCTTCAATACCATCTACGTCATTATACAGTTGCGTCAACGCAACTTTAGATCCATTCAGGTGTTGGCTGAGTTGGTGTACGGTTTGTGCCGCGGCTTCGACCTGTATCGCCCCACGTTGCGCTTGATTTTGTGCGCTTAAGGCAAATTCGGCGCTTTGCTTTGCTTGATTGGCGACCTCATCAATGGATCCCAACATTTCTTCTGCAGATACCGCCATCGCATCCGTTGCTTTCTCTTGTTCGCCCAATTCCTGATCGATGCTTTGTCGGTTACTCCATTCTTGCTTGGCAGAGTTCAACATATCAGAAGCGGTTTCACTGGCACGAGCAGTTACCGCTCGCAGTTCTGCGCGTTTCATCTGCATAGCAATTTCAATAGGCGATAAATCATCACAATATCCGGTATACGGTTTTTCCATAATTGGATTGTGATAATCCGCTTTAACGACGGTGTGTAGATGAGCTAGGCGCAGGTGAAACGCCAGAGCGCAAACAATCTGACCGATAAGCGTCAGTCCGAGCAAAGCACTCAATGTAGGCAAAGCGACAAGACCAAAAGCTAACATCACCACAAACAATGCTTGCAAGCCGAGTAGCGCATAGGACAATTTTAACCAACTAAACCGCTGTACTTTGGCTTTACCTTCTCGCATCGATTGGTACAGTAGCTTCCCTCGCTCAATTTGCTCCTCACTGGGTTGAGTTCTAACCGATTGGTATTCGTGGACACTTCCGTCAGGGTTATGTATCGGCGTCACAAAAGCCGACACCCAATAGTACCCTTGCCCTTTACACTTATTTTTCACCAACCCCATCCAATTATTACCTGACTGAACATAATCCCAAAGTTGAGCAAAGGCGGGCTTGGGCATATCTTGATGTCGAATTATATTATGAGGTTGTCCAAGAAGCTCTTCTTGGTTATAACCAGAAACTTGATAAAAATCTTCATTACAATAAGTGATATGGCTTTCTGGTGTTGTGGTCGAAATAAGACTGTTCGTCTCAGAGAAGCAAACTCTTTCATCCTGTTCTTTCACTCGCACTGCCTTGTATTTATGATAATAATATTTATTTTATAAAAGGTTTATTATCTTATATTCGTCAAATGTTTGTTGCGCCGTTTTTTTGACTTCGATCATTTTCAAGACAGTGATAATGTGTAGGTTATTGATATCGATCAATACATTCACACCACAAAAAAGTTACAGCTTAACCTTTGATGCGACTTTGTTATGTATTTTTATGATTAAGTATTTGGGAAGGAATTACATACAGCGTAAACAACGTCAGACACGGACTTGAGAGATTAAACCAGTTCCTTCGATACTTTGTCCGCACGATTTTTTCACCACACTTGTATCGGTTTGGTTTAAAAAATGCAGCCATAAATGATCGATAGTTTTCGGCTTACCGTAGTGCCACCCTTGTCCATAGTCTACCCCTATATCTCTTAACATACGGTGCTGCCTCTCGTTCTCAACACCCTCAGCCACTACTTGCATGTTCAAATCTCTGGCGATTGGCAAGATATGGCGAATAAGCGCTGACTTGATAGAATCCTCTTCCATATCCATAACAAAGCTACGGTCTATTTTTAGGTATTGAGCTGACATCGCTTTTAATTGATGAAAATTGGAATAACCCGTTCCAAAGTCATCAATAGCCAATTCAAATCCTTGCTTCACCATTTTTTCCATATTTAATTTTGCTGACTCGTGCTCAAGGATTTCACTCTCGGTAACTTCTAACACGAGCTTCCCCTTAAAGGACTTAACCTCTTTCAGCTCGGTAATTTTAGAAACTTGGTTGTCATTAATGTCACTGGGGAAAATATTCAAACTAACTTTAAAGTCGGCTAATGAAACGCCTAGTTGGGTGAGTTCGCTTAACGCTGTTTCGATGATATGTTCAGTGAACTCCCAAGAGCGGTGCTCTAAAGCGATAAGAGGAATAAACTGGTCGGGATAAGCATCGCCATATCGGTCTTTGAGTCTCGCCAGGACTTCGACACCGATGATCTTATTTTCATTCATATCAACGATAGGCTGGTACACACAGTGAAAAGTACGGTTGTCGAGAGCACGATTGACTCGGCTTTCTAACGAGTTACGATAAGTCATGTATTTCTTGAACAGCGAAAACACCCAAGCCAGCATTAAAGCTGCTAACAACAATGAAATTGATAACACAACATTGTTAGCCGTTTTATAAATCTCATCGCCATTCTCACTGATTTTCAAGGCTTGTATTTCATTATAATTGGACAGGGTTTTAAGTACGTCAGACATACGCTGAAAAGCAGACAATGACTCCGTCAAAAACAATTCATTTGCTTTTTCGGTTTGATTCAAAGCAGAAAGGTGTAACCGTTTTTTCTGAAGAGACAGGTAATCGCGATATTGGTCGTGAAACTGAGTATAGAGCAATTGCTCCTCTTTGCTTGATATGAAGGGCACATACAACAATGTTTTTTGATCAATGTTATTTATCAATCTTTCAATAAGCAGCCGATTCATCTCAGATGCTTGTGTTATTTCGCCAGCTTGTGCCGCCCTCAAATTCACTGCTTCAGTGGCAATTTGTTCCAGTATTTTTACTGCTGGTAATCGGTTCTCAGATATTATCGTGGATTGTTGATTTAATGTATGCATTAACGACGTAGCAGTTATTGATAAGCCAATCAAACAAAATCCAATCACGATAATCGTTAACGAAAACCATTGCTTTAATAAATAATTTTTCAACATTAATATCCGACTAAGCCTTGGCGAACTGAGATTATCATTACATTACGTTCTAAAACCGAGTAAGCATACCGCAACTCGTAAAAATCGTGAGCATCCCAGCCAAAATAACTGAATAAAACCTTGTTAAACAATCACCTTATCATTTGTAATACAAATTTAATCTCACAATAATATCAAACTCGACATGATTTAGCATCACGAAGCACGCTACTTGATTCCAAACTCACACCAATACATCGCATGGTAAAAACTCAAGATTACCCGTCGCCATATTGAATATATTCTAATCCATTGTAATTAAAAATCGCTACAAATGTGTATAATTGTGTCAAAGTCATGTTGAGCAATATATCAACTATTTTTCTGTTTAAATAAGGTCCGCGGTGTTTTTTACTAAGAAGCAAAAACCAGAGATAAAACCTAGCCATTCCGACAATATCTACCAGTCCTTAAAAAAGCATGTTGCATAGATCGAGTTTACCCCTGAAGGCGTTATTCAAGATGCCAGTGCGCCCTTTTTAACGCTTGTCGGGTACTCATTAGATGAGATCAAAGGGCAACACCACAAAATATTCTGCACTGATAGCTATGTCCGCTCTTCGCCTTATCAAAGCTTTTGGCGAGAGCTTGCCAATGGCATCTCAAAAGAAGGCACGTTCGAGAGAGTAAATAAGCAAGGTGACACGGTTGTTCTAGAAGCGACCTATTTACCGATCAAAGATTCAGATGGTCGTGTCACTGGCGTAGCAAAACTGGCTTCTGATATCACAGAGATCAACGACCAAAACAAAAAAAATGATGCGCTGTTCTCTGCCTTAGACAAGTCACAAGCGATTATTGAATTTGATCCTGAAGGAACAATACTGACCGCCAACTCAAACTTTTTAAATACGTTGGGTTACAGAGAAAACCAGGTGGTCGGTAAACATCATCGCATGTTCTGTTTTGAGGAGTTCTATAGTAATAACCCTCACTTCTGGCAAGAATTACAAAAGGGACAGCTAAAATCAGGCTTGTTTCAGCGTCGCAGTTCTAATGGATCCAGTATTTGGATTGAGGCCAGCTACAACCCCATCATGAATGAAGCAGGCAAGGTCGTGAAAATCGTCAAGCTTGCCAGTAACATAACGGATCGCATTGAACGCAGCCATGCGATCGCTGAAGCTTCAGAGGTGGCCTACTCAACATCACTAGAAACGGCGCAAATAGCCCTTGAAGGCTCTAAGCTGCTTACCGATTCGGTCGAGGTTTCTTTAACGGTATCCCAAAAAGCGGCCAGTACCTCTCAAAAGGTGCATTCACTCAATGACAGCTCGAAAAGCATTCAAAACATTGTCGCTACGATTCAAGAGATAGCAGATAGAACAAATTTATTGGCACTCAACGCTGCTATCGAAGCCGCAAGAGCCGGTGAGTATGGGAGAGGCTTTGCCGTTGTCGCTGACGAAGTAAGACAACTCGCGTCCCGAACTTCAGATTCGACCAATGAGATAATCAAAGTTGTAGAAGAAAACCAGAAGCTCATCAACGAAGTGACCACCATGATGGCTGAAATGTCGTCCATTACGGAAGAAGGCAATGCCAAAATTACCCAAGTCTCGACCGTCATGGATGAGATCCATAAAGGTGCAGAGAATGTTTCGAGCACGGTGATGAATCTTTCTAATAGCCAACAGTAATCAACAAGTTAGCGATAGAGAGATTTACTTTAGCGATAGAGAGATTCACTTAGCGGTAGAGAAATTTACGACGTGATAGAGCAATTTACGATGTGATAAGCCCGCAAGCAGGTCGCTCCGCGTTAACTCAGCCTTGAATAACCATAAACTTTGGAACTGAAACCTTGTCATTAAAGGCAAAGAAAGGATCCGAACCGTGGTTGATACATCGAATAGAGTTGTGCATTTTTATTGGATGTCTTATTTGTTGGGTGTCTTATAAAATAAAAACTAAAAAAGCCCCGTAAACACAACGTTTACGGGGCTTTTCAGACTTTATAGGATTAAGTCAGGGGGATGATTACATCATGCCGCCCATACCACCCATACCGCCCATACCACCCATATCAGGCATTGCAGGAGCTGAATCTTGAGGCTTGTCAGTGATCATCGCTTCTGTTGTGATCATAAGACCAGCAACTGACGCTGCGAACTGAAGTGCAGAGCGAGTTACCTTAGTTGGATCTAGGATACCCATTGCAATCATGTCGCCGTATTCGCCAGTCGCCGCGTTGTAACCGTAGTTACCTTCGCCAGCACGAACGTTGTTAGCAACAACAGATTCTTCATCACCTGCGTTCTTCGTGATTTGACGGATAGGCGATTCCATTGCACGTAGTGCAACACGGATACCGACGTTTTGCTCTTCGTTGTCGCCTTCAAGGCCAGCAACTTTAGATGCAGCGCGGATAAGTGCAACACCACCACCAGCAACCACACCTTCTTCAACGGCAGCGCGAGTTGCGTGAAGTGCATCTTCAACGCGGTCTTTCTTCTCTTTCATCTCAACTTCAGTTGCAGCGCCCACTTTGATTACTGCAACACCGCCAGCTAGCTTAGCTACGCGCTCTTGAAGTTTCTCTTTGTCGTAGTCAGACGTTGCATCTTCGATTTGTTGACGGATTTGAGAAACACGACCTTGGATCATTGTTTCTTCGCCCGCGCCATCGATGATGGTTGAGTTTTCTTTAGTGATAGTTACACGCTTAGCTTGACCTAGGTCTTCTAGCGTTACTTTCTCTAGGTCTAGGCCGATCTCTTCAGAGATAACCGTACCGCCCGTTAGGATAGCGATATCTTGTAGCATAGACTTACGACGGTCACCGAAACCAGGCGCTTTAACAGCCGCGACTTTCACGATGCCACGCATGTTGTTCACAACAAGTGTTGCTAGCGCTTCGCCTTCTACATCTTCAGCGATGATAAGAAGTGGACGAGATGCTTTTGCTACTGCTTCTAGAGTCGGAAGAAGCTCACGAATGTTCGAAATTTTCTTGTCGATAAGAAGAATGAATGGGCTTTCTAGATCAACAGAACCCGCTTCTTGGTTGTTGATGAAGTAAGGAGATAGGTAACCGCGGTCGAACTGCATACCTTCAACTACGTCTAGCTCGTCTTGTAGAGCCTGACCTTCTTCAACAGTGATAACGCCATCACGGCCTACTTTTTCCATCGCTTCAGCAATGATGTTACCCACTGTAGCGTCAGAGTTTGCAGAGATAGTACCTACTTGCGCGATAGCTTTCGTATCTGCACATGGAACAGAAAGGTTCTTCAGTTCTTCTACAGCCGCGATAACTGCTTTGTCGATACCGCGCTTAAGATCCATTGGGTTCATACCCGCAGCAACTGCTTTTAGGCCTTCAGCGATAATCGACTGAGCCAATACTGTTGCTGTTGTTGTTCCGTCACCCGCCGCGTCATTCGCTTGCGAAGCCACTTCTTTAACCATTTGTGCGCCCATGTTTTGGAACTTGTCTTCAAGTTCGATTTCACGTGCAACTGAAACACCATCTTTAGTGATAGTCGGTGCGCCAAATGATTTGTCTAGAACAACGTTACGGCCTTTAGGACCTAGTGTTACTTTTACTGCGTCAGCCAGAACGTTTACACCTTCTAGCATTTTAATACGTGCGTCATTACCAAATTTAACGTCTTTAGCAGCCATCTTAATTTCCTTTCAAATTCTTTGTTTCGGGGCGTCTCAGCGTTATCGCGTCATTCTGAACAGTGAGGGACGAACGTGATTCAGAATCTACTCAAATCGCACTCTGTTTAGATTCCAGATAATTCGTTCCTCATTTCTGGAATGACGATATGAATCATCCAATACTGGCTCTGATAACTTTTACTGAGAGTTAAATGAAAAATAGATTACTCGACGATCGCCATGATGTCGTTTTCAGACATGATCAGAACTTCTTTGCCGTCGATTTTTTCAGTTTTCGTGCCGTAACCTTCAGCAAAGATAACGGTATCGCCAACTTTTACGTCCAACGGTTGCACTGAACCGTTTTCTAGAATGCGGCCTTTGCCAACAGCTAGAATGATACCGCGAGTCGATTTTTCTGCGGCAGAACCAGTTAGAACGATGCCACCAGCAGATTTAGATTCAACTTCTTGGCGCTCAACGATAACTCGGTCATGTAGAGGACGGATATTCATCGGTCTTATCTCCTGATAATTTCCATTTAAATTTTGATAGTTGCCACGATTAGCGTGGGTCAAACAATATGTTGGGGACAATGTGATGAATCCCAAGGGGGGAACGAAAAAATTGTGAGCTAAATTGCAGATTCTCACCCCTCATCTTTCCCTGCTTTTCGTTTACTCGTATCCCGCATCTGTTTATCCTACGGTTTTGGTTTCAATCGGCGTTTTACATGCAAGATAAGCACGGGCTATTAACCGCCCCTATTGAGAGTACATTGCGTACCATGACCATACCGACTATATTCGGTATGGTGGCGATCTTGATGTTTAACCTCGTCGATACTTTCTTCATCTCATTGCTTGGCACCCAAGCCTTAGCCGCGGTGAGTTTTACCTTTCCAGTCACCTTTGCCATCAACTGCATCACCATGGGGATTGGTATTGGCTTATCGACATGTATCGGTCGATTGCTTGGCCAAGGCAGCGCACAAAATGCAGCACGCTTTACCTGTCATGGCTTATTGCTGGCTCTGCTTCTGGTCGGCTGCGCATCTACATTAGGTATTATCGCCTTAGAACCTATGTTTACCCTGCTAGGAGCAAAGCAAGAGTTGCTGCCGCTGATATCGGAATACATGTCGGTGTGGTATCTCGCGATCCCATTGTTGGTCATTCCCATGGCAGGCAACAGCGCGATTCGAGCGACCGGTGATACAAAAACACCCGCCAAGATCATGCTACTGGCTGGCCTTATCAATGGCGTTTTAGATCCGCTACTCATCTTCGGATTTGGGCCTTTTCCTGAACTGGGGATTCAAGGCGCTGCGATTGCCAGTGGTTTCAGTTGGTTTGGTGCTTTGTGTGGCTCACTCTACGTATTGATGGTGCGAGAAAAACTGCTTGCGCCGCCTAAGCTGACAAACATCGTCAGTGACTGGCGACAGATCTTAAAAATAGGCACCCCAGCGGCTTTGTCTAACGCACTGAACCCACTTGCTGGCGCTATCATCATGATGATGCTGGCCAAACAAGGGACTGAAGCGGTGGCGGCGTATGGCGCAGCGCAACGTATCGAGTCCATTCTTATCATTGTGTTGATGTCTCTTACTTCGGCTCTTACGCCTTTCATGGCGCAGAACTTTGGCGCAAACAACCCTCAGCGCAGTTTTAAGGCCCTGTTTCTAAGCATGCGCTTTGCCCTATTATTCCAAGGGTTGGTCTTCTTAATGATGGTGCCACTGAGCATCCCTTTGGCCGCTTTGTTCTCTCAAGAAGAGTCGGTGCGAGGCATATTGTGGCATTACCTGCTAGTCGTGCCCTTTAGCTATGGGTTCCAAGGTATTGTGATGATGTTGATCAGCGGCATGAACGCCATGCATCAACCACTTAAAGCCTTCCAATGGAGCTTCATGCGTCTGTTTGTGTTTACCTTACCCTTTGCGTGGATAGGCAGCCAAATCGACGGCGTAGAAGGGCTGTTTATTGGTTTAGCACTCGGCAATGTTCTGGGTGGTATATCCGGGTATTGCTTTGCGCTTCGTGTTAGAGCTCAAGCCAATGCGGAATGCGAGTAACCGAAATACGAAAGGCTTTAAAGTAACAGCAGATTAAAGACTAGAAGACTAGAAGACTAGAAGACTAGAAGACTAGAAGAAGGAATATGACATGGAAGACACCACTTACAAAATGCTCTATAACGCGCCAATGGGCAAAATGGTCATCATGAGCAATGGCGATGCAATCATTGAAATTGACCATCTCAATACCGAACCAGAGCTGACTGAAAATCCCGACTCGTTATGCCTTGAAACCGCTCGCCAACTGGACGAATACTTTGCAGGCCAACGCACCAGCTTTGACTTACCTTTAGAACCCAAAGGTACCGATTTCCAACGCAAAGCCTGGGTCGCCTTAACCAGTATCCCTTATGGCGAAACCATCAGCTACGGTGAACAAGCAAAAAGAATGGATAACCCGAAAGCCGTAAGAGCGGTTGGCGGTGCGAACGGTAAAAACCCGTTTAGCATTGTTGTCCCCTGCCATCGAGTGATTGGGGCGAACGGTACATTAACGGGCTATACCGGCGGCATGAGCCGCAAAGAATGGTTGTTGGATTTTGAGCTGAAAATGATAAACAGCGAGCTAAAAATGGTAAACAGCGAGCGAAAAAGGCTAAACAACAAGTAATAGCAGGCAACGAGCTAAAAATGGCAAACAACGAGTAATGGCAAACAAACAGGTAGCCGAATAAACCAAGATAGCTATTTAAGTGCGCTTAAAATCTTCGCGGCAGCCCTTTAAACCTTCGCAACAGTCCTTTAAATCTTAGCAACAGCCATAGCAGAACGTTGTTTTTTCGCCAGCCATAACCCACCAACGATAAGAACAAAAAACAAAATATGCAGCCATAATTTTGGCCCGACATCGGTGTTCAGTGCAGATAACGAACTGATAGACGGAAATTGTTTTGTCGTCACCAGTTTCACTACCCATTCATTGGCTGGCGTTGCAATCAGCGTGGTTATCCAACCCAACACGGCGATTTGGATGAGGTTGACGGAAAGCGATGAATTGAAGATAAAAATAAGATTCGAAAGAAAGGCATAGCACAATGAAACGCCTACATGCACAACCCACGACAACACCAGTGCACTTGTTGGATCGTAGCCACCTAACGTCACGTACGCAGCAGCGTGTCGAGATGTCAGGGTCGACATACCAAACAAAGGCTGAATCAAGATAAAAGCGATACTAGCCATCAAGCCGATAACAAGTGTCATGATAAGTGTCTTTTTATTCATATTTTTAACTTCCAGTAGAGAAATAGAACCACTTGAATAGAAAAACACACCAAGGTTTATCGCGTTTATCTTCATCAAATCAATCATATTAAGCCGTATTAAGCTGCATTAAACCAAAGCTTGACTTAAAACTTGAACGACCGTTCAATAATTGGCAAATTAGCACTAACAAAATAGATGTGCAAGGTTTTGTTCATTTGCTAAACAATGGGGGATGAAGAGATTTCGCTTTGATGTTTATAAAAAGGTTCATGTTTATAAGCAGACTCATGCTTATGATCAGAATCAGACTCATCAAGGTCAGGGCCGGCCATCTTGGCCATGAAATAGAAGCAGGAAAAAGCTTAAGAACAGGGCTGATTTTTCGACAGGAAGTTTCGGTAAGTCGTTATTCTACAAATCAAAAGTTCTCACGACGTTATCGAGGTTTTTAACAAGCCAGGGGTGCCCGTTATTTACTGCGATTGGTATAGCATTGGGTTAAAAAATCACAAAAAAAACGGCCACACTCGCGTGCAGCCGTTCTAATATTCGATAAAAGTTAAAAACTATTTATCTAAAACAGTCATTACTTAGCTACTGACTATTTAACGATCACGTCACCTGACATTTCTGCTGGGATATCAATACCAGACAGAGAAAGCATCGTTGGTGCAAGGTCAGACAGCTTACCGCCTTCTTTGAACTCAACGTCTTTGTTACCTACATAGATAAGTGGAACAGGTAGGTTAGTGTGCGCCGTGTGGATGCCGCCCGTTTCTGGGTTTACCATCATTTCCGCGTTACCGTGGTCAGCAGTGATAAGCAGTTGGCCATCGGCTTCTTTGATTGCTTCAACTACTTTACCCAGACATTCGTCTAGCGACTCTACCGCTTTAACCGCTGCATCGTAAACGCCAGTGTGGCCAACCATGTCACAGTTAGGGAAGTTACAAACGATAGCGTCGTATTTGCCGCCTTTGATTGCTGCAACCAACTTTTCAGTAAGCTCTGGTGCGCTCATTTCTGGCTGTAGGTCGTACGTTGCTACTTTTGGAGAAGCAACAAGCTGACGCTCTTCGCCTTCAAACTCGTCTTCTTTACCGCCGTTGAAGAAGAACGTCACGTGCGCATATTTCTCTGTTTCAGAGATACGCAGCTGCGTTTTGCCTTCTTTCGATAGCCATTCACCGTAAGTGTTCTCTAGAGAAGCCGGTGGGAATGCACAAAGCAGTGGAATGTCGGCTGCGTATTGAGTCAGCATCACAAAGTCGATTGCTGGGAATACGCTACGCTCAAAACCGTCGAAGTTAGGTACGAATGCACGAGTAATTTCACGCGCACGGTCAGCACGGTAGTTCATGAAGATAACCGCATCGCCATCAACGATAGCCGCAGACTCTTCGCCTTCCGCTTTGATTTCCGTCGCTTTAACGAACTCATCGTTTTCGTCACGAGCGTAAGCCGCTTCTAGGCCAGCAACCGCCGTGTCGAATGTGAATTCCGCTTTTGCTTGAGTCAGTAGGTCGTAAGATTCTTGAACGCGATCCCAGTTGTTATCACGGTCCATTGCGTAGTAACGACCAATAAGCGAAGCCACACGGCCTTTGCCTAGCTTAGCGAACAACGCTTGGAAGCGAGCTAGTGTGTTTTCTGCGCTACGTGGCGGCGTATCACGGCCGTCTAGGAATGCGTGTAGGTAGATTTTCTCTGCGCCACGTTCTGCTGCCATTTCAACAGCTGCGTAGATGTGATCTTCATGAGAGTGAACGCCACCTGGAGACATAAGGCCCATGATGTGAACCGCTTTCTCCGCTTTTACTGCTTTATCGATAGCATTCACGAGTGTTTCAGTTTGACCGAATTCACCGTCTGCGATTGATTTAGTAATACGCGTTAAATCTTGGTATACCACGCGACCCGCACCAATGTTGGTGTGACCCACTTCTGAGTTACCCATTTGACCATCTGGTAGGCCTACATCTAAGCCAGAAGCCGAGATTAGCGTGTTAGGTTGGTTAGCAATAAGACCGTCTAATACTGGCGTATTAGCGTTTGCGATAGCGTTGTCTTGGTTGTCTTCACGGTAACCGTAACCGTCAAGGATCACTAGAGCCATTGGCTTCTTAGCTGACATAGGACTGACCTCGTTCAATTCAAAATAAATCGGTATAAAAACAAATTAGCGTAATTTTACTACAGTTTACAGTCAAAACTGTAGTGGAAGATCAAGAAAGGGCGCAGGTAGGATGATCGAATATGAAAAAGAACGTCATTTTGTGTTTAAGGTTCTAACGAGCGTCAACGAATAACACCATAAAAAACAGGGATAATACCGTATTTCGTTAACATTCAATTACATACTAAAACCAAGTGTCACACTCAAAAAATGCCGAGTGAAACATACTCAACCAAGTGTACATATTGACTGGTTTAGCGTAAGATGCACGCATTCAAAATTCGTATTAACACTGGCTAGTGTTTCATCATATTGTCAAAGTGGTATCGTTTAATTCGATAGAATCAAAACATAACAATATGCGGAACAACCGAGCTTACATAGAAAAGCTTTGTTGATAGGGATATTAAACTTACTAAACGTTCTTTGAACAACAATTATAAAGCAAACTTATAATGAAAAACTCAGTTGCTCTAAAACAGGCTCACCCATCAGAACTTTCCGATACAACCGTTGAAGCAGAGTCAGATCACCAGGCTCTACAAACCCTATCGTCAGAAAGTAAATCGACACTCCACATATACGCACCCGAATCGTGTTTAGATACCCTTCGTTCTGTTTTAGCTCGACATGACATTAAACACGACATAAACAATTACTCAATCAGAGACTTTAAAGGTGAAACTTTATGTCACTTTAGAAGTATGGAACTAAGTGAAGAACACCGTGCTTTTTTGATCGGTGCAACAGAGCTTGGTGCTTGGGTTGAGCCGTTAGCTAGCTACTTTGATAGAACGCTTGGTTATACTGAAACAGAACTGCTCCACAGCGGATACTTTCTGCACCAAAAAGCCTTTTCAATTCTGTCAAACAAAAGAAATGTTAATGAAAAGCGCTTTATAGACCTACTGTTCGTGTTCATGATCGGTTTGATTGCGATTCCTATCGGGCTTTTAACTGCCGCATTAATCAAACTTGAATCACCAGGCCCTGTCTTTTTTAAACAACGACGAACTGGCCAATACAATCAAGAATTTGAAGTTATCAAATTCCGTTCAATGCGTAACGACGCAGAAAAGAATGGAGCTCAGTGGGCAACAAAGAATGATGCTCGAGTAACTAAAGTCGGTAACTTTATTCGCAAGACACGTATTGATGAACTGCCACAGTTGATCAACGTATATAAAGGTGAGATGTCGATGGTAGGCCCACGTCCTGAACGTGAGGTGTTTATTGAGGATCTAGAAAAAGAGATTCCATACTACCGTTTTCGCCATGCAGTAAAACCCGGAGTAACAGGTTTAGCTCAAGTAAAATACCCATACGGCGCCTCTGTTGAAGACGCGGTTTGGAAGCATAAATTTGATATTTACTACATCAAACACCAGAACTGGCGTATGGAATTGAAGATTCTCTTCTTAACCGTTAAGACCGTTGTTTTTGGAATGGGTCGTTAGTAGAAAATCTGGTCGTTTTCATTAAAGGCATCAATATTAGTTTATTGATGCCTTTAATTTTATAAGCAACGTCAAATACGTGGGTGTCCTATATTTTTTATTAGAGAGCAAAGAACGGGCAAATCACCACCATTTCATTAATCAGCTGGGCACACAACACGTGTTAAGCGGGATCGATATTTTTTGTATACCAAAGACACCCCATACGCGAGCCCTAACCCCGTGAGGTTAGCAAGCCAATCGTAAAAAGACGCATGACGCTCTACTTGGGTACCTTGCAATAATTCAATTCCCCCGCTCATGATCCAAAAGCCAGTTAAAGCCATAACAAAATAGCGCTGAGGAAGCGCAACAAAAGTCGTAAGCCCTAAAACACAATACGCAAACGCATGTTTGATTTTATCTGCGCCATCAAAGCTCATCACCGTGGCGGAATCACTCGGCGTAAGTGATAAATAAAAAATGCCGACTAATACACACAACAAAGCCAACTTGGTGGTTATCGAGACCATACGCGGAGAAAGCCAACGGGAAGAGAGTAAGATGGCCGATGTTTCATTCATTGACATAAATACTTAATTGGTTAATTGGTTAATTGGTTAATTGGTTAATGTATTGAGTGTCATGATTGCTCTCGGTAACGAAAAACTTCAAGTCACCATGACCTATGACTAATCAAACAAAAAAGGGTAGGCTATAGCCGACCCTTTCACGAACGTCTATCGACACTCACGACAGAGCGATTATTGATACCCTTCGGGGTTTTTCGATTGCCAGCGCCACGTATCTTCGACCATCGTTTTCAGTGAGCGCGTGGCTTTCCAGCCAAGTACTTGTTCAGCATAACTGGGATCAGCCCAACATTCCGCAATGTCCCCTGCGCGACGCGGCAACACCTGATAAGGTACTGCGCGTTGTGAGGCCTGCTCAAACGCCGCAACCATTTCAAGCACGCTGTTACCTTGACCTGTGCCTAAGTTAAAGACATGCAAGCCTTGCTGGCTACCCACCATATTTAACGCGGCTAAATGACCGTCAGCCAAATCAACCACGTGAATATAGTCGCGTACACCGGTGCCGTCTGTCGTGGGGTAATCATTACCAAACACACCGAGCCTATCGCGGCGGCCCACCGCCACTTGCGCGACAAATGGCAACAGATTATTGGGAATACCTTGAGGATCTTCCCCTAGTAAACCCGACTCATGCGCACCAACAGGGTTAAAATAACGAAGGAGCGTAATACTCCATTCTGGGTTCGCTTTATGAAAATCCGTTAAGCACTCTTCCACCATTAGCTTACTGCGCCCGTAAGGGTTAGTGGCCGACGTTGGAAAATCTTCGCGGATCGGCACCGAAGCCGGATCGCCATACACCGTTGCCGACGAACTAAAAATAATGCTCTTCACGCCAGCTTTATCCATCTCACTTACTAGGTTCAATGTCCCCGAGACGTTATTATCGTAATATATCAAGGGTTTTTCGACAGATTCTCCGACCGCTTTAAGGCCAGCAAAATGAATGACACCCGTAATATTATGCTGTGAAAAAATGGTTTGAAGAATGGCCGAGTCACGAATATCACCTTGATAGAAGACGGGCTTAGTACCTGAGACATGTTTTACACGATCTAGCACCATTTCCTTGCTGTTGTAGAGGTTATCCAAAATAATGGGAGTGATACCTGCCTCAATCATTTGAATGCAAGTATGACTACCAATGTAACCGGTACCACCAGTCACTAAAATCTTCATGTTCGTTCCTTATCTTTTTATCACCTTTCACCGCGAAACCTGCCGATGAGAAAACGGGCCTTAAGCATTCAATTGTACATAAAATTCGGTTAAGCCAATTAATTTATTTAGGTATAACTAAAAAGTCCTGCCTTATTTTCAAATCAAGTAAGCGCGTAACATCAAAAAAGGGCTAGATACAAAAGTAACTAGCCCTTCCTATTTGAATCCAAAAACCACTAAGCCGTTTCTGTTTCTTCAGTCACCTTCACGGTTGGTTTTTTAGCAAGCTCTGCACTTGGATCTTTCTTATAGAACGTTTCAAAACAATGATTCGTTGCTTCGATATACCCTTCTACGCTACCACAATCAAAACGTTGACCTTTAAACTTATATGCAAGAACACAACCTGATTTTGCTTGTTTTAGTAGTGCATCGGTAATTTGGATTTCACCACCTTTACCCGGCTCTGTTTGTTCAATCAGCTCAAAGATATCAGGGGTAAGTATATAACGACCAATGATCGCCAAATTACTTGGTGCAGTCCCAGGCTCAGGTTTTTCAACCATATCATCAATGCGGAAGATATCATCCTTTATCATCTCTCCAGAAATCACGCCATATTTATGAGTTTCTGATTCTGGTACTTCTTGCACGGCGACAATAGAGCAGCGAAACTGTTTATACAATTCGACCATTTGTGCCAAAACACCTTGCTGCTCGTTAACACACAAATCATCAGCCAGTACCACTGCAAATGGTTCATCACCAACAAGTTCACGCCCCGTCAAAATAGCGTGACCTAAGCCTTTCATCTCACGCTGGCGAATATAAGTGTAGCTTGCAGAATCGATCAAGCCGCGAATATCATCCAACAAAGACTCTTTACTGGTGCCCATGATTTGATGTTCAAGTTCATAGTTTTTATCAAAGTGATCCATTAACGAGTGTTTACCACGACCTGTTACGATACACATGTCGCTCATACCAGCTTGGATCGCTTCTTCTACACCATACTCAATGAGCGGTTTGTTCACCACTGGCATCATCTCTTTTGGCATTGATTTGGTAGCTGGTAGAAAACGAGTTCCGTAGCCAGCCGCAGGGAAAAGGCATTTCTTTATCATATTATTAATCTTTTAGTTACCGACGTGATTTGTATTATATGCTAGTTGAATATTTTATTCTTAACTCTAAAGATTGTTGTTTTAGAATGGTCGCTAGTAAACCTATACTTACGGCAGTAAAAACAATGAAAAAAGAGGGAAGCTAAACTTCCCTCTTTCTTATACTTTTCTTGTCATTCCTTTAAACGCATAATGGCCAAAATATTTTATTGATGCTCGTAAAGATAAGCGCTCGACCTCTCGATATATGCGCCATTGATATTTAAGTACGCCCAACTTATCAGATGAAACCGACTTCCCCCCAACCCGGTACCTAGCTAATGGCTTATCTACAAACCCTCTAGCGACTACTCCCGTTTTCAATATCTTCAACCAAAGGCCCATATCCTGCCTTTTTGAGATATTAGGCATATAAACCTTTCCCAAAGTATCAATACTGTACATAGCAGTTAAACAGCCAATCTGATTAGATCGAAGGATATCCGTGTAAGTCAGGCTTGCAGGTGGTGTTCTGAGGCCAATGACTTTACCTTTAGTATCAAACACCTCATACGAGGTGTAAGAAAAAGGCACATCATTCTCTAACATAAATTGAAGTTGCAGTTCTAACTTACTCGCATGCCAAACGTCATCAGCATCCAAAAATGCAATAAAATTACCTTTCGCTTCCGCAATACCTCGATTACGAGTAACAGCAGGGCCTGCATTCCAAGATCTTTGAACAAATTTTATTTTAGGATCAGATTCGATAATTTTTAGTAATTCATCAGGCATTGTCGAAAGAGAGTTGTCATCAATAATAATATGTTCATAATTAGAATAAGTTTGCTTTTGAACACTTTCTATCGTTTCTATCAACTCTGAATTAGGGTTAAAGCAAGGGGTGATAATTGATACTAACATCTACAA